>JAOZKL010000025.1 GCA_029935375.1 Patescibacteria group bacterium
ACTTTTTTTGCAATTTCTGTATGTATTTTTGCAGTTTCAGACCCCAGTTCTGGTATCTCATCTAGTATTAATAAAGTTTTGTAGCTATTTTTGAATAGTTTTATCACATTTAACACATTAGAGACTCCGCTTGGATTTATATTCCTACTATCATCAATAACTATATTCTTTTTCTTTTCAGAAATTATAAGAGTTCCGGTTGGCTTTGGCATTGTTAATACATATTTCCTTATGTTTTCTATTTTAACCCCCATTTCCATAGCAATTTTGATAGCTCCAATTAGATTTTGAATATTACCTTTTGTTATTATATTTGTTTCTATATTCACACCTCCTATTTCGAACGAAGATTTTGGATATGATAAACGAAGATTTTGGATATCAGTTAATGAATATTCATGCTTATTTATCTTCTTTGGAACATTTATTTGATTACACATTAACGAGTCTGTGTTTATAAAGACCGATTGATTTTTTGATAAAAAGTCGATAGATTCAGACTCAGCTTCTATTATGTTATCTCTTCCTCCAAATAAATTAAAGTGCTGCTCATCTAACCCTGTTATTATAGCTTTTGTAGGTTGTATAATTTTACAAATTCGTGTTCCAAGTCCAACTCTGTATGTACCAATTTCTGCTAAGAAAACTTGAGTATTCTTTTTTAACTTAAGCACTCTTCTTGCTGTAGCTATATCAGAATTTTCATTCTTATCCATTTTTTCAACATTGAATTTCTCTTTAAGTAAATGATATAAAAAAGTTTTTGTAGTAGATTTACCATAGCTTCCAGAGATCGCAATCACTTTTAAATTTTTCAAACTTTTTCTATGTTGTGCCGCAGATAGATATAATTTTTTCTTCATATAGTAGTCTAGTGGGTATATAACTAGTAATGATATTCCTGTAAAAATAAACACTGCTCCACTTAATATCCAGCTCGAGCTAATCCATATAAACAAATACTCCAAAATGTTGCCACCATTAAATATTGAAAGGGTGGTTGTTGCCAATAATCCAATAATCGCAAGCTCTATAAATATAATAATCAATGTCTTTTTTGTAAATTTAGGATATCTTAATTTCTTCCTTTTTAATGAAATTACCATTTCTAGTGTCTCAGCTAGTGCAAAAACACCAAGCAAGATTATAAGTATCGTTATAAGATTCGGAGTTGTTTCAGCTGCTGTTGCTACTACTATTCCAGTTATTACAATAAAGGCAGTTTTGAACCAATATGACCAATCCCACCAAAATACCTTACCTTCTCGTGATTGTAAAAAATCCCTGATTCTATATAAAAGATACTCTTTACGTTGCCACCCATAAACTGATTTAAGAACACTTTTTACAATACTTATGCTTAGTAAGAAAGATACAATTATCAATATAATATAATTAGTCATATAAGAATTTTTTTATAGTTTTTGCAAGGTTTTTAGGCTCATAAATATGCAATCCATGATTAACATTTTTGAAAATTATAATTTTACTATTCTTAATATTTTCTTGAATTATTTTACCGTCGGACAATGGGGTCATTTTGTCATTTTCTCCCCAAATGATAAGAGTTTCTTTTTCTAACTGTTTTAGTATATATAATTTATCTTCTCTAACAACTTTTTGGAAAATATCTTTCATTATTCCAGATAACTTTGTATAGTCTTGCGCCCTCGTTATCTTATGCCATATTTTTCTTAATAAAGGGTTTTTCTTAATAAAACCAAACAGCTTAGATAGTTTCGTAATTATTCGTTGTTTTGTGGATGGCTGGTTTCGTATTATAGCTGCTGACATTAGCACTAGCTTATTTATCTTACTTGGATACAATACAGATAAGACAGTTGCAACACTTCCACCAAATGAGTGCCCTGCAATATCTACAGCGCTATTAGGTTGCACCTCGTCAATAACTTTTTTTATAAAAGTTGCATATTGATCAGTGCTCCAAACAGATTTAGGTTCTGTAGATTTTCCAAATCCAGGCATATCTATAGCAATTGTTTTAATAGATTCTTTTTCCAAAAATGATAGCGTTTGGAGCCATGACTTAATTCCATGGGTATTCCATCCATGTAATAAAATTAATGTTTTTGTTGAGTTTCCATCTACTTTATAATAGTGGGTTTTAATGCCATCAATATTTATATTATATTCTGAAATAGTCATATTGTTTTTCATTACTTTTCAGAATAAGAGTGAAGAATTTTTTTAGTATTGTCAACTTCTGATATTTTAGCGCTGAAACAAGATTTTGACAAAAAACAAAAAGAAGATTAGCATTATTGAAATAATATACCTTTTTTATGAGTCAATCTAGTCTATCCATACAAACCCCTCCTCACGATGAAGATGCTGAAAAGGCTTTACTTGGTTCAATTTTACTTAATAGTAATATATTAGAAAATGTTGCAGATAGGCTTGATTTTACACATTTTTATGATAAGAGGCACCAGATAGTATACTCTACAATGATGCAGCTCTGGTCTTCTGCAAAGCCTGTAGATGTTTTATTTGTATTAGATGGGTTGAAAACAAAAGAAGGCCTCTCAGATAGCGAAAAAGCCTCTATTGATAAAGAGTTCTTACTTGGATTGATTTCCAAAAGCTCTCTTTCTAGTAGCGCAGAGAATACAGCTGGAATAATTCGCGATAAATATATATTGCGTACTCTAATAATTTCTGCCGGAAAAATAAAATCAATGGCAAGGGGGGAGGGAGAGTCAATAGATCAGATAATCGATATGGCTCAAAAGGAAATATATGGAATTTCCTTGACCAATACAGATAAAAATTTTGTTCCTATCAACGAAGTTCTGCGGGACGCGTATGAAAGGATTAGTAATTTACATGAGAATGATGAAATAGCACAAGGTATCCCAACTGGATTTATTGATTTAGATCATATACTGGGTGGATTGCACTCATCTGATCTGATTATACTAGCAGCTCGTCCTAGTATGGGAAAAACCTCTTTAGCCTTAGAAATTTCTCGTAGAGTTGCAATGAATAAGTCAGCTGGAACAGGTGTGGCTATCTTTAGTCTTGAAATGGGAAAGGATCAGTTGGTTGATAAATTTATTTCATCTACCGCTGGCATAGATTTGCGGAAAGTGAAGACTGGTAGTTTTTCTAAGGGAGAAGGTAGTGATGAATTTATGAGGCTTGGAGAGGCCATAGGTAAGCTAGACCAAGCACAAATATGGATAGATGATTCTGGATCTCTGAATATAACAGAGTTTCGTACAAAAGCAAGGAGATTAAAGTCTCGTTTTAACGTTGGATTGATAGTAATTGATTATTTGCAACTAATGCATGGTAATAGTGGTACAAATTATGGTATTAACCGTGTTCAAGAGGTTTCTGATATTAGTAGAAATTTGAAAATGCTTGCCAAAGAATTGGACGTCCCTATAATTGCTTTGTCTCAGCTTTCTCGTGGAGTAGAAAGTCGCGATGATAAAAGGCCGATGCTGAGTGATCTGCGTGAGTCTGGATCTATTGAGCAAGATGCAGATATTGTTATGTTTGTACATAGAGATGAAATGTATAATAAAGATACAAAGAACAAGGGAAAGGCAAGTCTTATTATTGCAAAACATCGTAACGGAGAAACTGGAACTGTAGAATTGGCATGGATCGGTAGATTGGCAACATTTGGCAACCTTGAGGGGGCAAAGACTTCTTCATACGCAAACAAATAAAGCTTGACATAATTCATTTTTTAAGAAAATCTATCTATACAAAATTATTTTTATAATATTAATATATGACTACAGTAAAAAAAGCTACTAAAAAACCTAAAGCTACTACAACACCTAACAAAAGAAATATAAGACAAAAACCTAAGGCTAAGATTGCAACAAAAACTGTTGTTAAAAAAATCTCTGTAAAACCTAATATAAAACTAGCTCCAAAAAAGACAAGTTTTGACCAAAACACTCCTTATCAGGTTCTTGGTGTTATTCTTGGTGTTGTTTTAACTATTCTTCTTGTTTTATCTGTTTATTCTACACTTCAAGTATCTAAAATAAAAACAATACAAACTGATTTGAAACAATTACAACAGGACGTAGATCTAGCTTATATCTCATTAGATAGGTTTCCACAATTATCTCCAAGGATGGATATCCCAAAACCAGACAGCTCTGAAAGAATGAAGGGAGATAGTGAGAATAGATACATGTGGATAATTTATTCTGATATACAATGTCCATACTGTGCAATGACGCATGCAAGTTTGGTTGATTTTCAAGAAAATAGCTCTGATAATGTATCTATAGTTTATAGACACCTGCCATTTGATCAGTTGCACCCAGGTTCAACACAGCTTGCAGAACTGTCAGAATGTGTAGCAAAAGAAAAAGGAGAGGATGCTTTTTGGGAGTTTTTAGAAATTGCATATCAAAAAGCTAATACAGACTCTATGGATTCTTTTGTAAACGAACAGACAGAAGACTCTGATGTGAGAGATTGTTTAGAAAAAGGAGAAGTGAGTGCAAAGGTTACAGAGGATATAGAGGATGCAAAAGCTGTAGATTTCAACTCTACTCCAACTCATGTAATATATGATATGAATACTGGAAGAACACAGGCTATGGCTGGTGGAATGAGCGCAAGTGATATGAAAGAAATTTTAGATTCTTTTGTTAAGGAGAGTGAAAAGGTTGACAATAAATAACAAAGTTTATTGTTACATAGCAAAAAATTAGAGGCTTTTATTAGCCTCTTTTATATTTTTATAAACTATTTACAGGTTCTATGCCTAGTAGTTCTAATGTAGACCAAAGGTGTTTCTTTGTAATATCACAAAAGTTCAATAGTGCATTTTTTCTTTCCTTATCAGTTTCGTTTGTAACTGTATATTTGGAGTACCAGCTATTAACATCTGTAGCGAGCTCAAATAAATAATTACATATTATATGAGGTTTGTAATTATTGCAAACAGATTCTAGCAATATTGGTAAGCTGTATATGCGTTTTACTATATTAATTTCAACTTCATTTAACTTGTTAAAGTCATAGTCAACTGTATCTGATGTAACAAAACCATTTTTATTTAATATATTAGCTAATCTAGCCACTGTATATAGTTGGTAAACTCCAGTATTACCCTCAAATTTTAAGAATTGTTGTATATCGAAGACTACATCTTGTTCACGATCTCTATGCAGATCTGCCCATTTCAAAGTTGCGACAGCTAATTGTTTAATTTTTTGTTCTTGATTCTTCTCTGAAACATCATACTCTTTTTTCTCTAGAGTTTGTGCAACAGCATCTCTTAAATTTTCTTGCAATTTTGTAAATTCAAATATCTTTCCTTTCCTTGTACTCATCGCTCCTTCTGGAAGATTTAAGTGTCCAAAACCTTCAAACATTGCCATTTTATTTGATAGTATTTCAAATGCTTTTTTGGTTTGTTTTTTTGTAAGCCATCCAAAAGACTTATTATTATAAATCTCGCTTTGAATGATCAGCTCTAGTATAGCAAATACCTGTTTGAAACTATGTTCTTGTCTGAGATCTGCAAAACTTATTGCATTATCTAGTTCAAAAAAACCAGCATAAATAACACGGTTAATTATATCTCTAGAGTGATAAAGCGAATAACCTTCTGAGGATATCAAGTAGCATCTACCCAAGCCCTTGTCTTCTAAGTCTATATATATAGCTTGATTGTCTTTTATTGCTAATTTTTGTTCTACAAGGTAATTGAATTCATCCAAAAAACTAATAAAGAAACTCTCCCCCAAAATCATATCAAACTTACCATTTATATGGCTATTGTTGATTTGGTGACATCCTACCAACTCTTTAACTTTATCAATACTTTCTGTTCCAAAGTTATCATTACTTTGTATAAGCCACTCTGGATTTTTGTTTAAGTTAAGGTAATCTTCTGCTTCTGTAAACTGTACTAGAGAAAGGTTTACAATTTTTTTATATAAATCATACAAACCATTAAACTTTACTTTCTCCATTTCTGATAGAGATTTTGCATTTTGCAGTCCTTTCTCTAATAATTTTGAATTTTGCTGTGCTTTTTGTTTTATTTCAGGATTATCATCAAGTATTTTATTAACTCTGACATATATCTTATAAAATTTATCTATCAAAATTGTTCTACTCTCAGAATCAAGATCTATAGTTTCAAAATCCAAGTCTAGTTGATCTAGATGCAAAATACCCCACGATGTATAGCTAAACTGTATTCCCCAATCTCCTAAGTGATTGTCGGATATAACTTTATTATATTTTAAAGACAGTACTCTTCTCATAACTTCTCCTAAGTTTCCAGATCTCATATGTCCTACATGCATTTTCTTACCAATGTTTGGATGGAACATATCTATTACAATACTCTCCTCTATCTGCTTAAGTTTTGGTTTTTTAATTTGGCTAGATAAAGTATATTTATATAATTCAGATTTTTCAATATCTATATTGATATACGGGCCGATTGTTTTTACAGATATTGGTAAATTTTCCTTTTTGATATATTCTTCTATATCTTTTGCTGTGCTAATTGCGATCGTATTTGGGTTTTTTCTATCTTGTTTTGCTTTCAAAAAAGCATGATTTGTACTTAACAGACCCATATCAAATTTTGGTGTGAGTGTCCAGTTAAATGGGAATTGTATTGTTATTAACTTTACTATGTCTAAAATGTTTTTCATAATCTTTTGTTATTAGTGAATGGTTTGTGTTGATGGGGATTGTTTAATAGGCAATGTCCTTAATAGAAAAATCTGTTAAATAAACAGATATTAGGTTAGCTTTTTAAAAAATCTCACTATAAAGTGAACTATTAGCCAAATGGTGATATTTTCCGTATAAATCCTAAGAATCCGCCGCCTTGGTTACTTTCCCTAGATCTGTTCTGTCCGCTAAAACCTTGGTTTCCAAAGTCCATATCACCCTCATGTTTAAGATGATAAGCTATTAGTGAAATTGCATTTATAAATGCAGGGTCTCCATCGTAATCTGGAACGAAATCAATCTTACTTTTATCAAACTTAAATTGAAACATGGGTATTTTCAATATTGACTTTGCTACATCTATAGCTCCATTAAGGCTAGATCCTCCTCCAACTAATACGCCTCCTCCTGCTAATTTTCCTTGCTTACCTGCTTTCCTCAATTTTTTATTAATATATGCAAATATCTCTTCCACGCGAGGTTTTGCATAAGCTCTTATTTCAGATGTCTCGAATACTTCATTTTTTTGCAAGTCTGGATTATACATCTCAATCTTTTCTAGTTCATTCTCATCTTTTTCATTAGAGAGGTTTAAATGCTGGCGCTTAACCTCTTCTGCCATTTCTATTGTTGTTTGTAATCCAACTGCTAAATCTGCTGTTATATGCTCACTGCCTATTGGTATGGTTCCTGTTGTAAATATTTCTTCATCTTCCCAGACTATATATGATGTAGTTGTTGATCCAATATCTATTAGTATTGATCCCGATTTTTTTTGCATATTTGATAGCACAAATTCACCACTAGCTAGTGGCATAAATATTTGATTTGTCATATCTATACTTGCCTGGCTCACGACTTTAGCAAAATTTCGTAAATAACTAGTTTCCATGCTTATTATTAGAGTGCTACATTCTAATTTGTTACCAATCATACCAACTGGATAGCGAATACCTCCTTGGTTATCAATTTTGAAGTTCTTTGGTATTATATGTAATATTTCACTCTCATCTATTCCAAAAGCCTTTGTTAAGCTATCTTGCATAACTCGTTGTATATCACTCTCTTGGATTTCTCCATCTGGTCGAGAATTGACAACAAGTCCATCTGAGTTTGTATAACTTATTCCAGACCCATTGATACCAAAAACTGCTCTTCTAACTGGCAATCCTATAATACTTTCAGCTTGAGTTACAACCTCAATTAAAGATTCTGTTGCTTCTGTCATGTTCGTAATTACACCACGTCTTATCCCCGCAGACTTTTTTTCGACCAATGCCAAAATTTGAATCTTATTAGATTCATCTAATGTATCCTTTGCAACAGCTAATTTAATAGAGTTGGATCCAAAATCTACTGCGATAATATACGGGTCTTGTGCCACAATTACATAATTTTTAAGTTTACAACATAACGGACTTTGTGAGAGATAGCTAACAACATCTTTTGATTAATTATAATTTATTAACGCGATTCTGTGCAGCCTCTTTCAGGTACTGCACTTGCGCCAATTTCTTCGCCCTTTTTTTGGATTGAGATGCTGGTTTTGTCTTGAATTTACTTTTTCTAACACGAGCAATTAAGTTGAATTTCTTTACACGTTTCAAAAAGCTATTTATTACTTTTTGAGTTGTATCATCTTGCCCTTTTTTTACTTTAATCATATTATTTATAGAATTATTTTTTTTGATTTATAATATTTGTAACTGTTAATAACAAAAGTGTCAAGAAGGAAACTGAATAAATCAATATTACTAGACCTTTCTGATCACTGAAGTTCAATAAAAAATGACTGAAACTTAGCAATATAGATAATATAAATTGCAAAAGAACAACTATTCTTACTGGGATAATATTTATAGTAGGGTAGGACTTTCCTTTCGATAAAATAGATATTATCAACATCATTAAACCTGTTACAGATATTAGAATTGCCGCTGAAGTTTTTTCTGTTAACAACCATGGTAATACAACCAAAGATAAGGCTGAAACATAGTTGATAAAAATAAAATACTTGTACGGCATTAGATTCATAATAAAAAGTTTATTTCTTTTTCATTAGCTTTACGTTTGCATCTTTGATAGCATTTTTGAGTTTACGTAAATAATACATTTTATTACGACGACCTCTATTGAGAGTAGATAGAATCTCAATTTTTTCTACCATTGGAGAATGTAATGGGAAAATACGCTCCACTTTAATACCAGCTGTTGAATCTTTAAGAACTGTGAATGTTGCGTCGATACTAACCCCTCCAGATCGTCCGATGACAATTCCTTTGAAAATTTGCACCCTCTCCTTTTCTCCTTCTTTTATCTTGTAATGTACAGCAACTACAGTACCTGCTTTAAAGTCAGGTATATCATTTTGAAGTTGATCAGTCACTACTTTACTCTTTTGTAATAATTGATTGGACATAAATATTGTTATCTTTTCCTGATAATCTATATTAGTTAGATTAATTTTTTCAATTTCGTCAAGTGCCTTATAAATGTTTAGTTTTTCAAAAGGATTTTCGTAAAGTTAAGACTAGGATACTATATCGTTGTTTATTTTTCTATAAAAATGACATTTTTTAATGCTTGACACTAAACAAAAAATAGTCTTTACTTAATTTGTTTTAAATTTGATTATAAAAAAAGTATTTGATAATACTAAAATATAATCAATCTAACCATCTCTGATTGTTGTAGTTCTACAAAATCTAACTTAAAAAGATATTTTGTTTACACATCTAAAACATAACTTATTATCGTTTAGAGTATACATAAATATGATATAGATTATATCAACTTATACATTGAAAGAGAATAGTATATAATATTTTATTATGAAAGATGAAGGGAAAGAAATAAAATTAAGAAGCTTTCAATATCCTAATGCGGTTACATACGCAAAGAGATACTCTATTAAACACATTTTTAGAGCAGGAGCTGTTGTGTGGACAAAATATAAAGGAAAAGACTATTATTTAGTATTTAGGTCTTTTACTAGGCCAAATAGAGGTGTCCAACTCCCAGGAGGGCGAATTGAAAGAGGTGAAGATATTGGCCAGACAGTTGTTAGAGAAATAAGAGAAGAAACTGGACTAGAAGTAAAAATAGTTTGTCCACTAGGCTTTGCATATTTTGAAGACCCTGATAGGGACACATCAAATCTTCAAATATATTATATAGTAAGGCCAAAGAAACATATTAAACCAGATGCGAGATGGACTTTTGTTGATAAAGATGAAACAATGCAAAAATTAGAGTGTTGGTTTGAATTGGTCAGCAAGCCACCTGAATATCTATCTGTTGGGCATGATAAAATAATAGAAATGTTTCGTGATTGGTTAGAAGAGCATAACCCAAAAAATAAGGCGAAAACAACTAAACAAAAATACAATAGAGACGATTAAAAAGTTTTTTGCTATAGCAGTTATTTATCTTTATATGTGGCATATAAGTAAACAAGGGGGCCTATATTCCATAACACTGGTATCAATGATTCGTACTTTCCTCCTTCTCCTACTAGCAAGCTTTGTATAATTTCTGGAGAATTTGACGGCATTGATTGTCCGAAATATATATTAACATAATATATTAAAGATCCGGCTATTAGTATCAAAAGTATTCCGGACTCTAATCTTGTAAGATCTTCATCAGCATCCATATATAATCCCATTGGCTCTACTATAAAACGTTTTATAGTAAAAACAATCAAAAAACAAACTGAAATTAAAGATATCCAAGAGATTAGCTCTGAAACGTTCTGATTTGTTAAATTGGTAATAAAAGATTCCATTACATCACGACCTTTCCTTATCAACCCTCTAAAAAATGAAAGCCTAAATAATAAGGTGGAAAATAATATTGATATAAAATATGCAGATAACAACCTTCTATTTAACTGTAATTCGTTCATAAACTTGTTTTAATAACAAAAATAGTAAAACTGAAACTTTGTTTTGTGTCAAGTTTTTATTTACCTTGACAATTTACCTTAGTTATCTATTACTTAATTATATGTCAGATTATATAATGTTATCCAGAGGTCAAGAAATAATAGATAGTTTTAATAAAAAACTGTCATCTATGAGAGTGGGTAGGGTTAATGCCGCTATTTTAGATTCTGTAAATGTAGAAGCGTATAATTCTAGAATGAAAATAAAAGAATTGGCAACTATAACAGTTCCAGAGCCAAATCAGCTGTGGATAACTCCTTTTGATAAAGCAATAACAAAAGACATAGAAAAAGCGATAATAAGTTTCAATGTCGGCGCTAATCCAGTTGATGACGGTGCAGGTCTTCGTTTAGTTTTCCCTCCTCTGACAGAGGAAACAAGAAAATTGAAAGTTAAAGAAATGGGCAAGTTAATGGAAGAGGTTCGTGTTATTGTCCGTAATCATAGAACAGATATGCTAAAAACTCAAAGAAAACTAAAAGAAACTGGCGAGCTAAGTGAAGAT
>JAOZKL010000026.1 GCA_029935375.1 Patescibacteria group bacterium
ACAATAGAACAAGCAAAAGATATAACCAAAAATATCGTAGTGATTACAGCAGGTGGCAAACTAATGAAAGTTGCAAAAGAGCAGAATTATCAAAAATTAATAATACCAACTGGGTTTCAACCAAGGATTGCAACTGGCCACATACTAACATATCTACTGCATATACTAGCAGAATATAATCTCGTTGAAGAATTTGATAATGATATTAAAAAAGTTCAAAAAATACTGAAGATTGAAGAGTATCAACAAAAAGCTCGGCAAATAGTAGATCAAATTGAAAATAAATTACCAATAATATACAGCACTGTAGAATACTCTAGCATTGCTAGGATAAATAAAATCAAAATAAATGAAAATGGCAAGACTCAAGCATTTTGGTATGTATTTCCAGAATTAAATCATAATGAAATGGCGGGGTTGAAAAATATGAGAATCGATCCAGTGTTTATAATATTTAAAGGGAAATATAGTAACCCGAAGAATATACAACGGGCAGAAATATTTGAAAAAATATTGTCAGAAGTCGGGTCTTTTATAAATATAGAAACAAAAGGAGAGAGCAAACTAGAGGAGATAATGTATTCGTTATTACTCGGCGATTGGATATCATACTATATGGCTTTGAAAAGTAAAACAAACCCTACCCCTGTCAAAGTAGTAGAAGATTTTAAGAAAATGTTAAAATAGAATAATTTTAAAAACTTGTAATATTAGTTGGGCGTGGATACCCGCCTTCGCGGGTATGACAGGACTGCAACTCTCCTTGTTGTCATCTCGCACTTGATGCGGGATTCAGTGTTCTGTCAAAAAAAATAGCCACCCACGTCATCGTAAAAGCAAAAACCATAATTACTAAGTGGTGGTGGGACAATTTTGTAATTAAAAAATGTAAATATAAAATTGAGTCTTATTGAGAGGATAACTGTCTGAACGTAGGTCAGTTTTTACTCTCTTGATTTTTTGGCTCGTTCGCGCCAAGGTAAAATGAACGGAACAAATAGAGAATATTGAGAATAATATTTCAAAAACAATGGCGAGGCAGGCTCGCCTCTATGAAAAACAGTCTCTCCTTGCGTGACAACTAAGAACAAAAAAACACCTTCAAAAAACAATAGAAAAAAAGGTTTTTATAAAAGACATAACTCTAAATACCACAACAAAACAAAAGACCCTAAAAATGGGTCTATTGTATTAATTTAACAAAAAAAAGTAAAAAATGGTTTAATAAATCTGGAATAAAATTTCTCCACCAACATTTTGCTTGTTAGCTTCAACCTGAGTTAGCAAACCACTAGATGTTGTAAGAATTGTATAACCTATTCCTCCAACTATTTTCGGAATGCTATCTGGCTTTGCATATTGTCGCAAACCTGGCTTGGAAACAACTTTGATTTTTCTTATTTTACCTGGTTTTAGGGTAACTTCTATTTCGCGCTCTCCATCTTCAAAACCTGCGATATATCCAAGGCTTGTTAATTTTCTACAAACTTCTAGAGATAACTTATTTTTTAATACTTGAGTTTTTTCTTTGTTTATCATATTCGCATTGTTTATGCGAGCTACAAAGTCACTCATTAAATGATTCATTGACATAATTATTCTTTATTATTTACTACTTTTAAACCAACCAACTAGCTCACCACTACGGGCTGCATCACGAACACATATTCTACACATGTCAAATTGGCGGATGTATCCACGACCACGACCACATTTTGCGCATCTGTTGATCTTACGTGTCATGAACTTTGGTTTTTTCTTTGCTTTTACTATTAGTGCTTTTCTTGCCATATAATATTTTGTTACTTTTTAAAAGGGAATTTTAATTTTTCTAATAAGACCATGTTATCCTTGCCAGGCTGTTTGAAAACTATACTTATCTGCATTCCAAATGGTTTTTTGAGACCAAAACCAATCTGTGGGAAAATAGAAGCATCTTCTATACCAACGCTAAACGCAGAATAATTAGAATCCCATGTATCAGCACTGATACCACGAAAACCTTTTGTTCTAGGCAGTGCCAAATAAACTAGCGATAGTAAGATATCTTTGATCTTACCTCCACGCAGAGTCGCCATCAAACCTACCAATTCACCTTTACGAACTTTGAATCCAGCTTCTGATTTTTTAGCGTAGTTTGATTTTACAACCTGTCCTGTTAGTTTTTCGATATATTCTTTTACTTTTTCTTTATCAGCTTTTTCGTATTTTCCTACACCAACATTTACAATAACCTTCTCAATCTGAGGCAGTGCCATTGGGTTGACATTTTTCAACTCTTTTTTTACAGCTTCTTTTGCTTTTTCAAAATATTCTGTAGAACTTAACTTAATTGCTGACATAATTATTTTTCTTCTTTTTTAGTTTTCTTTTTTACTACTTTCTTAGCTTTAGTAGCTTTTTTTTCAGTATCAGTTTTAGAATCTTTCTTAGTTTCGTCCAACATCTCCTGTTTTTGTACTTTTTCACCGGTTGTTTTGAAAACTCTGTGAGGCTTACCATCTTTATTTTCAATTTTTGACTTTGAAGCTTTACCATCTTTATCAACCAAGGTGATATTTGAAATATCCATTGTACGGTTTACAAGTCCCATCTCTCCTGCAACATTTGCAAACTTTTGTCCTTTGCGGTATTTTACAATACCAGGAACTCCACTAACTACAGCACGAGTAACTCTCTTGCCATTTCCTTTTATTTTTTTGATAACTTTGATAACCTGACCAAGAGTTCCTTTGAACTTACCAGCGGTTATTTTTACTTTATCTCCTGTTTGAATCTTCGATATAGACATATTCTTATTAATTAAATTACTTCATCTGCAAGTGAGATGATCTTCTTGTATTTTTCCTCTGCACGAATTTCACGAGCAATAGGTCCAAATACACGAGTTGCGATCATGTTACCTTTCAATTTATCCACAATTACAGCAGCGTTATCAGAAAAACTGATAGAACTACCATCTCTACGGTTAATTCGTTTCTTTGTTCTAACTATAAGAACCCTAACTTTGTCACCTTTTCTGATCTTACTTCCCGGAGAAGCTTTTTTTACAGAACCTGTTGCAACATCACCAACTCCTATTGATTGTCGGTTGTTTTTTCCATTTACGGCAAAAAGCATTACCTCCATCGCTCCGGAGTTGTCTGCTATCTTTACTCTACTACGTTCTAAAAGCATAATTATTTGATATTAAAAGAATCTTTTTTACTTATAAACTTACATCTGAAAGGAAGTTTGTGCGCTGCAATACGAAGAGCTTCACGAACAACTGGTTCTGGCACTCCACTTACTTCAAAAATGATTCTACCAGGTTTTACTGGGAACATAAACCTATCAATAGCACCGGCACCTTTACCCATAGACATGTTTAGACCTTTTGATGTAACAGGCTTATCTGGGAATACACGAATAAAAACTTTACCAGTTTTACAACGACGGGCAATAGACATACGAGCAGCCTCTATCTGACGACTTGTAAGCCAAGATGTTGAAATTGCTTTCAATGCATACTCACCATAGGCAATAGTAGAACCACGCTTTAGCGTACCTCTCCGTGTTGAAGGCTTGTGAACTTTTTTGTGAACTATCTTCTTTGGTGCTAACATAATCCTAATTATTTTTGGTTTTCAACAACTTTAAACTTTATTGTCTTTGAAACTGGACGACAAGACTCTATATCCACTGTCTGTCCGATTACAAAGTTGCTTGAGTCCTCACAAGATACTGTATATCTCTTCTTTACCTTATATCCTTTGTGATATTTTGGATGCATTTTGGTTGAGCTTACAGAAACTACTAAAGCTTTTTCCATTTTGTTTGATACTACGATTCCAGTCATTTGATTAATTTGTATAATTTGTTAATTTGTCTCCTTTGTACAAAAATACTTTGATACCAACGATACCAGCGTAAGTTTTGCAATGTACCATAGCATAATCTATCTGAGCATCTATTGTATGCCTTGGAACAGATCCAAAAGAGAAATGTTCTGCACGAGCAATATCAGCACCGTTTAGACGACCTTTGATTGTAATCTTAGCTCCCAAAATACCAGAATAACGGATACGATCAATGTAGTTTTTGGCTACACGACGAAACGGAGCTCGTTTTTTGAGTGCGTACGAAATATCTTGAGCGATAGCTTCTGCACTACGGTTAGGATCTCTAACTTCTTGGATTGTCAATTTTGTATCAGCTTCTGATAACTTAAATTTCTTAATAAGATCTTCTTTGAGCTGTTTTATTACAGAACCTTGACGACCTATAATAAGCCCCGGCTTGGTTGTATGTAATATTATATCTAATTTACGAAACCTACGAGTAATCTTTACCTCTACAAGACCTGCGCTGTGCAGACGACCTCGTAAAAACTCACGAAGTTTGATATCCTGCAACAAAAGCTTGGAATAACTACGACCCTGTGCAAACCAAACAGATAGTGGAGTGCTTGTTATATCAGCGTTTTTGGCACTAGAATTAGCTAGCTTTTGCTTAGCTCTAAATAAGTTTACTGAAATCTTTTGACCCATAACCATATAATTAACACCAAAATATCATTTTTGTCAAGAGTAATTTAATTCTCGCTATACCAAATCTATTCTTAAACAATATAAAATAAAAGAGGTTAAAAAACCTCGATTGTGATTGTTGTAAAAAAAAACTAGAAATATCTGACTGCTCGCACACAGTACTTATTCGTCTTAATGTTGGCGTACTGAGAGCCGTCGCTAAAATTCTGGGACCAGGCACGCGTCGTATCATTCTGACTGCTGGACCAGTAGTAGCTAGACAAGAAACCATAACCTGCAAGATCGTCTTTGACATGCTGGTATATTGTGTTTAGTTGATCTTTGGTAGGGACGAACCATTCTATACCACTCTTATAACTCTCTCTAATGGCTACATAATTAGCATCGTACCATGTCATTGTAGTTGCAAAATCCTGCTCTGCCATTATAACCCCAGTTGTCCCATCCGTCTCCACTACCCAGCCCCCTCCAAGTTTCCAACCAACCTGAATATTACCTGCATAATCCGCTGGATTTGCGTCAAAATCATCTGGATCTGACAATGGATCCGCAACAACAGTAGGTACTCCTGGAGATGAAAAAGGGCTCCAAACAGAGCCGTTGTATATATAGACCCTACCATCCGTTGTATGATAAAATGTATCTCCGATATTTGGGCTGGCTGGTTTTGTATCTCCAGTCGGGATACTGCCACCTGCTGTGCTGAATTTGTTTTGCCAAGTAGACACTCCTTCGTCATATTGCAATATTTGGTTTGTGTCTTTGATAAGTACAGTCTTGCCGTTATCAAGAGTTTTGTAAATGGTAGAACCGTCAAAATAAGAGTCTCTTTCTGCCTCATCTGCAAATGTGTATAATCCTCCGTTTTCGTTGGTAGATACAGAGATATATTTGTTCAAAATATCTCCCCAACTCTTCGATCCTTTTGCGGGCAGTTGATTGGTTGGCATAATAGATTGGCTTGGTTAATTGTTTCGTACTTTTTTGTATTTCCAAATTAGTTTATACCACCCACCCCCATTTTGTCAAGGGCAAATTTGTGCAGTTTTGATACAGTTTTGGGCAAAAAAGGATCTTTTTGGTTTATGTGAACTTCAAAAGCTCGTGGAGTTCGTAGAGGCAGGCCCGTCTCGCCATGTTCTTGCTTGCTGAATTTAATTCATTGTCAAAACAAGATCTACAAGCCACCTACACGGGCATGACAAGAGGGCTCTAGCGGGGCAAAACGGAGTACAGAAGATAATGTTTTTACTGGATCCCGCATCAAGTGCGGGATGACAATAGGAAAGTGCGGGCATGACAGAACAAAAGATTTTGAAGTATTTTTCAAAAGATAGCAATCTCAGACATTTGCTTGACAAATTACGTAACTTGAAACAGTTATATACTATATGAAATTTTTGCGGTTGATTATATTCAATTTGTTAGTATTGATTGTTCCATTACTTATCGTGATATACAGTATATCATATCAATCTGGGCAAGTAGACACATACCAAAAGCCAATTGCAAATGCAGAACTGCACAACAACATAAGCCAAGAGGTGAACACTTCAGACTATAACTTTGCGGATTCTAAAAGTGTTATTACTAATATAATAACCAGTGCAATACTTGAAGACATTGCAACCAAAGAATGGGTAGATAACCTTACAGAAGAAAACATAGAACTGTTTACACAATGGTGGAACAATGATAAGGATGATATGTATGTATATTTTGCTGCTGAGCAAACTGCAAACAAATTAGTAGAAAATATAGACAGCAAAGTTGACGAAATGGCAATGTCTCATGGGGTGCAAGTGTGCGAGCAATCACAAATTGATGAGATAAAAAGGGTTGGATTCGATGATCAGAGTAGCTTTTGTCTGCCAGAAACCGTTATAAACGGGCAAACTACACTGAGTCAATATTTTGATTTTACACCTGCAAATATTTATGGGGAAATGTTTCACACCTCTCCAATCAATACAAACCAAGAATTGTTTTTGGTAAGCAGTTTTGCTGACAATAATATTACTGAGTTTTTGACCAACCGACTAGAAGATATAAAAAATATAAAGAATTGGATTGTTGGTATGTTCTGGTACACTGTAATAGCTACGATACTAGCAATATTAGCACTTGTTCTAATTGCCAAAATCCGTGGCAAATCTATAATAAAAGAGATGTCCAGACTATTCCAAAGGCTTGGGTTTGTAACTCTATTAATAACCTCTATAATATTTGGCATCGCCTGGGCATCGTCATATATTACAAAACTTAGTGATGCATTATCTGATGATATACAAGAAAAAATAATAGGAATTATAACATCAATCGGATTTAACCTTGTATCAATTGCTTTTTGGATTGGATTCTGGATGACATTTGCATCTATTGTGATGTGGTTTGTTAAGCGATTTTTCCTAAGAAATATAAACACAAAAAATAAGAAAATAAAAAAACACGTGCAAAATCTAGATCAAGCTAACAGCACTGCTTTTGATGGGGAGTTCAAAAAAGCTGTGGCACAAGACAATCCAACCAAATACATAATAGAAGATAACGTAACAAAAGAAAATTTTGAAGATCTTAATAAAACAGACAATGTAGATTTTAATGACGATGAAGTGCCTGATAATTTCAAAAAAGAATACTATGACCAAAGTATGGATCTAGAGTCTGATCCAGATCCAGATATTACGAAACCAAATACAGAAAGTGGGTATGACTACAATTTGCCTAAATAATATAAAATTATAATATTTTACTAATTTCTTTGTGTCCTAAATCATCTTCATACTGCATTATTTTATCTGGATTTTGCGATAATAAGTCTTCACACATTTTTACATTTTTATTGTAAAATTTGTTATATGTTAAAAGTAGTTCCTGTGTAAGATCTTTCATTATTTCTATTTTTTTGATTGGACTAAGCTCTTTTATTACCTTCTTATTTGCAATCTGCCTTGCTTTTCTATACAAATACAATTCCTCTACTGTGAAATTCTTTTTGCCTTTTTTTGATAAAACTCTCATCATTTTATCTCTACTAAACTCTGCTGGGAAAATGGCATTATTAATAAGATCTATACCCTCTTCTAACTTTTCTCTTAATTGATTGTATATTTTTTCGCTTATCACATCACTATCATACAATCTTGTAAACTCACTGGATTCTATCTCAAAAGCATATTGATACAAAACTTGCTTAACTTTTAACCGCCGTTTACTATTTATCTCTGATAAGTTATTCAAGACAGCTTTCTTTTCTTGCCACTTTTCATTATATAAAATATTTTTGGTTTCATTAGATATTTCACCATCTTCATTAAGCTCGTTTATATGATCTAAAGATTGATTTAATAATAAAACCTTTATCAAATCTGAATGAATTCTATTTTCTATGTCTGGACGATTAACTTTTAGTTTCTTTATCAACCAACCAATACTCAAACCATTTACAGTTAAAGATAATATAACAACCCCTATCGTATAAGTGATAACAGTATCCATATACTGGCGTAGCTGACCTCCTTTTGCAAACTCTTCCAAACTAAGCAAAAATGCAATTGGCAGCGCCCCTCTTAGACCTCCCCAATTAATTATATGCAACCACTTGGTGGAAATCTTTAACTTGGCAGAAGACTTATTATGAATATAACCAAGCAGGTACACTGATACAGATCTTGCAAAAATTACAATTACAAAAACTATAAGAATCTCCCTCCAATTATTTAATAATTCTACAGCACCAAATGTCATGCCAACTAAAAGAAAAACAAAAGAATTTGCGAGAAAAGAAATATATTCCCATATCTCATTTGCAAAATGTTTTACATCAGATGAAAAATTATCTTTTCCAAAAATACTAAAAGTTATACCAGCCACAACTGTAGCAATTATACCAGAGACATGAAAAACGGCCTCTCCTATTATAAAACTTATCAAAGCTAGTACAATCGTCAAAGTTATCTCTATCATCATTTGATGCTGAATATATTTTACGACCCTAGAGGCAATCCAACCAAAACCAAAACCTGTTAAAGCACTTACTAAAATAGTAAAAATGAGATTAAAACCACCCTGTAGAATAGTACTACCTGTAAACCCTGTAATGATAATTGATAAGATAATTTTGGAAAAAATAACTGCAGTACCATCATTCAACATAGACTCACCATCCAGAAGATGTTGCAACCTTTTTGGTACACCTAATTTTTTAAATATACCTATTACAGCTATTGGATCTGTACATGCTATAACAGTACCAAAAATAAGTGCAATCCCAAAATTGAGACCTGTAAATAAGTGAACCAGCCCAGCCACTATAAAAGCACTAATCAGCACACCTACAGTCGCAAATAGTGTAATAACAGAAAGATTTTTTCGGAATTTCCTCCAGTTTAGATTGTATGTTGACTCAAACAACAGTAGCGGTAAAAATACATAAAACAACATCTCAGGCGTTAGCTCAATACTAGCAAGTGCAGGTACAGAAGATTTTATAGGATGTAGTAATATACCAATAAAAACAAGTAATATAGAAAACGGTAGTTTAATTTTTGTACTAATATACAAAACTATAGATGATATTATCAACACTGACAACACACCAGCTGTACCATAGAGAATAAGATGTTCAGACATTTGATCACATATAAAACAAAAAGTAAAAAATGTCAAAAAGTAAAATAGATACATAAAACCTAATCTTGACAAAATGCTATATTTATTGTAAGATATTTGTATTCTCATCTTTTGAGGGTTAATTTAATGTATCGCGGGATGGAGTAATTGGCAGCTCATCTGGCTCATAACCAGATAGTCTAGGTTCGAATCCTGGTCCCGCCACCAAAAAAAAATAAAATGGAGCTGTAGCTCAGCTGGTTAGAGCGTCTGCCTGTCACGCAGAAGGTCGCGAGTTCGAACCTCGTCAGTTCCGCCATTTTTTAATACAAACTCCCTAATTGGGAGTATTTTTTGTGCACAAAAAAAAGAACCCTAGTCGTTAAACTGGGTTCAGAAATCATTTAAGTAGATTTTTAATCTTCAGATTTTTTACAATTTCTCAAATCCCAAATGGTATCTTGCGAACTATTATAAATAGTAGGAAAAATAGCTTTGGCTATCTGAGAAGACTTTGCTCCATCATAAAAATAATCTTTAATTCACTCTTTTCAAAAAAGCTCAGAAGAAGAAATCAGATTGTCAGCAATGACTTTGTTATCACCTGTACCAAAATAATCTTTGTTGTTCATACTCTCTGCAGTTTGAAAAAATACAGTTGTCATACACTCTGCATGACTAATTTCAGTATTATACTGATTCATTTTAGCAAATCAAAACGACGCTAATAACAAAACCAAAGCTAAACTTGCAATAGTTCGTGCTCATTTCCTTGCATTTTTATATCGCAAATCGCAAAATGCCAGGCCTGCAAAAAACACAATTATAGCAAAAACCAAGATTACAAAAAAATTGATAGTAATTTCCATTATTACAAAAAATAAGATATAAAAAATCGTATTAAAACGACACCGTTACTATAACACACTTTTTGACTATGTGCAAGAGGATTTGTCACACGCCCACTAAAATGTAACTTCTCCACGACTTTGTGATAGATTGTTAAGGTGTATTTTATTGAGTTGCAAATCAGAGGTCTCTGCTATAGGCTATGAATCACTCAAATGATCAAATCTTAGAGCTTTAATAATTTCATCAACCTCTTCAAGAATACCCTCGTCAATTATAACCCCGCTTGTAGTTTTTAAAATAATTTTCGTTGAGTGTGTCAGAAAAGTTAAGTGTCTTGTGTTGTCATCTGAAAGCCATGGTCCATATCCTCTATGCATCTCTTCTCTATATTCAATCTCTCCAGCTCCTGCACTGTATCTATAAACATCAGCATACAAATCTTCTTGGCTTGAACTGTCTTTCTTGGGAACAGCAAATCTATCTTTTTGGACCAGTTCTAATAAATCATCGTTTATATCTACAGTATCAGCCACGCAGCAAGAATACACACCCTCAAAAGTAAGCTCATATTCACCCTTTAGAAGGATAACTTTTTCATCAAATTCGACCTTCCAATTGCCGGGATAATCAAAACTGAAGCCTATATAATCTGAATTGGTATAAGTTTTTATTGCCAGTGGATCTTGCTGTTCATCTGGTTCTTGCTCTATATCAGATGTATCTTGGTCTTGAGACGAGTCTGAAGAAGACTGCTGATCAGAAGATTGATCAACTTGCTCTGTTTGGGCAATTTCTTGCTCCCCCTCTTCAGTAAAACGATAAATCGCAAATGTAGTTACAGCTCCAACGATAAGAGCCATTGATATAATCAGGATTGTTGTGTTTTTGGTTA
>JAOZKL010000079.1 GCA_029935375.1 Patescibacteria group bacterium
TTGATTTGCTAAGTCTCTCTTCAACTCTCGCTAGTTCTACATCGTTGCTAATGTTTAATCTGTTTTCTAAGGGCATAGGGTAGATCTTGTTTCATTCTTGTGAGCTTCCTTGGGATTGACTAAATGACTAAAAGCATCTCTGACATTAGATACATCATCTTTTCCTATGCTAATCCATGTAGAGAAGAGGTCATCATAAGAGATAAAATAGCCAAAATTTTCTTTGAAATAACCTACGGTATCACCATCTTCTTCACTAAGCAACGCTATCTCTAATTGCTGTTTATTCAAATCTATATCCTTCTTTTATATAACTATTTCTTTTATCTTAGTATCTATAAAAAGTTGTATTTTATTTACTCTTTTAAACTTTTTCTTTAATGTTTGAGAAGAAGGGCCAGCACTTGGAAATTTTGAGCTAACAATATAACATTGTTTTAGATTAACAGAATTATGAATATTCTTACAGTAAGCAATAGTTGCTTCTAATTGTTCTATTGCATGAGTGATATTACTTCCTTTGAGTTCAACATAGAAAACATTTTCAATGGTACTATTATTGAAAATTTCAAAAAGATAATCACATCTTTCTCCAATTTTCATATAGCAATCATCCACTACAACTTCATTGATATAGAAAGCAGAAGAGTTCTTTATTTTAAAAATTCTTCTATTTTCACTTATAGAAATTAGTTTATTATTAGTATATGTATTGCATTGGTTTATCATATTTAATCTTGTAGTGCTAGCAGTAAATCAAAAGTATTACTAAAATCTTCAGACACAGAATCAATTACATTCATGCCAATCAACCTCTCTTCTTTATCCATTATACTTGTTAACTTGCCGTCAGATATAGTATAAGCTTTTATGTCTTCATAATTTATACAGAATTCTTTGTCAATAATATTTTCTATCACTTGCTCACCTTTTTCAATCTTTACATCATAAGCTAATAATAGATTATTTAATGCAGTCAATATATAAGGACTATGTGTAGTAATAACATTATTTTGATTGTAATTATACATTAAACCTATAAGAGAAATAAAATGTTTTTGAGATGTAGGGAATAAGTGTGCTTCTGGTTCTTCAATGAAATACATATTTTGATTTTCTTGATTTAGAAATGGGAAAATAGATAAAATTAATAACATAGGAAGTGATTCTTGTTGTCCAGAAGAAGCATTCGCAAGATTAATTTCTTCACCCTTAGATTCAATCCAGTCTTGTTCATTTTTATATTGGTATTTACCGTTTAAGATATTTTCTACAATATTTTTTATTTTAATATGTGAATCATTTTTTTCAAAAATATTTTCATTAAATCTTGTGTCTGAATAAATCTTTTTTGCAAGTTCATATTTTGAACCAAATTCTTTCATAAAAGGATCAATATCAATATTCTCAGCTAAAAAAGAAAAAATATTTTTTTGTAAATTAGCAAAAAAAGATCTACTTGCTGGAATAAAAACTGATTCAGAAAAATATTTTGAAATCTCTTTATTGTTATCAATAAATTGACTCTTGAACTCCCAGAAATCATCAGAATAATATCCTTTTTCTTTCTCTCGCATAAATTTCCTATGATTACTTTTAAGAGATGCAAAAGAAGTTGTGAGAAATTTTGATAATTCAATTTTTATGGTTCTCTGAGATACAGTTTTTATTATTTTAATTTCTATATCATCATGTATATAAGTGATTTCTATCTCTTTATCTTTCCATGTATATTTTGGGAAATATTTTTCAAAAGATGTCTCAATATGTTTCACAAAGGCACTTTGCAATTCATTGTTTTTGACAGACATTAAAAAAGATTCACTTATTGTTTCTCTAAATAGGTATAAAAGCTTTACCAAAAGGCTTTTCCCATTTGCTTGTGGTCCAATAATTATATTAATTCTTCCAATATCAAATTTAGAATTTTTAATAATTAAAAATTTTTTTATATTTAATTGTTCCATTTGGATTCCATTGTGTAATTTATTTCGTTATTTTAGCATATTTAATTACTCATGTGGTATACAACGGTTGAGTACAAAAATATGTTACTTTGTCCTCAAGCTCTTTCATACCCAGTATGATACCAACTTTTTTAAACAAGTAAAAGTTTTTTTAGCATTAGTCTCATTAGACGGGACTAAAGTCTCTACTCCAAGTATCTATAATTCTAGGGGTATCTTTTATATCTAACAAAAGGTAGTTTACAGCGTTGTAGGTGCGACCATGTCGCACAAGTGATGATTTACTCGTGTGACATGGTCACACCTACGAACTCCAATAAGTTTAAAGTGTAACTACTTATGAATGATGCCAAATGTTTATCATATTTTAAAAGTATATCAAGTAATGGTGCATGCATAGTGACTACCAATGAAGATTCTTTGGGAGCTTCCTTAAATCTAAATCTGGTACAATAAACAATCTTGAATTTGGAAGGTTGATATGGCTGAATATGGAGAGTGGAATCGCAAAGGAGCAACACTTAGTGGTAAAACTGCGCAAAAAGAGTATGGAGTGGATCGGGATTTCATCGTGAGAGGTATCAAGGCTAGTCGGCTTGAATATCGAGAAGGAGCAATCTATGGCAACCCATATTTAAGGGTACTCAGAGGACAGCTTGAAGAGTATATCATAGAAGAGCTTGGGGAGGAGGGTTTGAATAAAAGCAAAAATCAGACAGAACTTCGAAAAGTAAAAAAGGAAATTGCAACCTTGAGAAGGAGACTTAAAGTGCTCAATGCCAAAAAAGCTGAGCTTGAAGCGTAAATAACATTTCACAAAAAAAGGAAAATTTAGATGGGTCATTTATGCAGAATTTGTGGCAGGGTAAGGGCAAATGAAAAGTTCTCAGGAAAAGGTCACAAGAACCATATTTGCAAAGATTGCTCCAAAAAGCCAGCATACGAAATCAAGAGAATTGATAGAGAAGAGGAGATATTTGGCTTTTTAAGGCAATCAAATATTTCAAAGAAAAACATTACAAGACTGAATACTTTAATAAAATCAGATGACAGCGAGATATCTGAGTTGGCATCCATCGTACTGGAAGTTGCCATAGTGAAGCCTCATAAGCGAAAAAGATTAAACTTCCTTAGAAAAGAAAACAGAGAATTGCTGGCAAAACTGAAAAGCAAAAATCTTATCGAGACTGACTACTGGTAGTTGGTTATAGGGGCAGAGACAATGGCGTTAAGTTAAGGATTATCGGAAGTGGTGCTTTAGCTCCACCTAATGGCTGAGGCTAAAGCCACAGTTCCGATAGTTAACTATTTTTTCTTAACTTAGGAAACTCACAAGAACAATTCTACCCAAATAACGCAGGATTTTTGTTTCTA
>JAOZKL010000027.1 GCA_029935375.1 Patescibacteria group bacterium
GTTATAAAAAAGGGAATAAGAGATACACTAAGGCCATGTCAGAAAACCCAGCACAGCTTAAGCAACTTCGATATAACTAAAGAACTTAAGCAAGAACTAAAACTTTTTATAAAATATCTAGATGATATAATTAAAAAACTTGAAAAAGAGCTAGTAAGTCGATTTTGGCGGAAACTCTTTAATTACACACTATTAGGAACATTTCTATCCTTTATAAGCCAGGGGTTTGAAATGAGTTGGAGTATACTTTATTTAATTCCTCTTTGTACACTAATCGTATGGGTATTCATTAGTTTTAATAAGATAACAAATAAGATAACAAATAAGATAATGCAAAGGATTAGCTTTTATTAGCTATATAATAATTGACAATAAAGATAATGTAGGGTTAATTTATTATTATGCGAAATAAACATCTGAGCTGTAAGTATAAAAACCATTCCATTAGAACAATTCAAAACCCTTATGAATGTATAGTATGTGGATATGTAAGCAATGGTAAAGATATAGATATAATCTGCCCTCAGTGTGGAAGCGAAATGATAACACACTCTAACTCAAAATATAACCTAAATAAAATAGAAAAATTATGTTTAACTTCTTTAAGAAAAAACCAAATGACAAAGAGATTGCTTCTAAAATAATTGAATATCTCGATTTAATAACAAAATATTCAAAAGAATTTGAAAAGACAGAGAGCTATTCGGTGGCATCAGATAATATATTGGCGTTTTACTGCTTACAACAAAAAACTGGTGAAGATTACTTAAATATTAAAAAAGGTGTTGCAAATATATCAAGCAATGGACGAAGTATAAAGAAACTCAACACCCCAGAAATGATTTCTTTGCATAAAAGCTTTAAAAAACTGAGGATATCTTATGACAAACTATTTAATGTTAGCTTGTATTATATAGACACAAGGTTTAAACTTCACCTTGAACTTTACCTTGAAAAGAGAAAACGAATAAATCGTTTTGCAGTTTATGAAGAAATTACTGCAGAAAAAATAATGAGAAGAAATAAAATGAAAAATAATATACCAAAAATTTGGCAAAAAGTATATGACACTGCTCAAGAAACCTATCAAAACTTACTAGCCTTATCAAAAGATCTCAGCAAAGCTCTACTATCTATTGATGATACAGATGCATTAAACTCGATAAAGAAGAAAGGTTATATAAACCTTGAAGCGCCGCATTTTAGAAATATTGAATACCCAGCTCTCATCGCTCTGTCTTCTTTGCATTCAAAAACTGATAAATATGATCTGATGGATGGTAAGATAAAGAAAATGAGCTAGTCTGTACTTAAAGTTTTTTAGTTATTCTCAAAAAGATAGCCATAGAAAAACTAAGGGCAGTAGCATAAAGCAGTATACTTTGATTTGATATATCAAACAGAAATAAAAGAACTATAATTTTTAATATTATTGATTTAGATATTATATTACTTAGCGCTGTTGTTATTAGACGATATTTACTCTCGCCTAAGAGATCAGGATTTGAAACAACTAGCTTGGCAGCTCCTATCAACCCTTCTTCGTGATCACCCGCTCCTTTAATTATTGGTATTGCCGTACTATTCACTAAGTTTATATATGGAGTTCTTTTGGGATCTATAAGATAAGGCAATTGACCAAGCATTGAAGAAAAGTTTTTGGAAATTATTTTTAGCTGATCATCGGTTATCTCATGTTCATTTTGCTGCTGCTTTAAAAAGAGATAAAATAAAAATGTAGTATAGATTTTTTTCTCCAGTTTCTTTTCAATATGTATTTGTAAAACAAGGAAAAAAATATAATATATCAACAGTGTTGCAAGAAATCCAAAAGATGTATTTAAAGGTTGGTCAAAACCCAATGTAAGATACAAAATAATAATTAATATTGCTAATATTATTGGCTCTCCATATAACCACTTCCCTATATATTTTTCTTTTGCCATAAGCTATAGACAATTAATTACTGAGAAACCTTCTTTTGTCAAGTGTTAAGCTCACTATTCTTTATATCATTTAGAAAAACAATAGCCACAATAATATCTATAATATACCAAAGACTTTTGCTAAAATGAAACTGAATAATGGGGTTAAAAATAATCACAATAACTAAAAAAATAAAAAGTTTATTACTTTTATTATTACTATATTCATAAAAAACAATACTTGCAACAATCGTTACAACCCATCTTAGTATTTGAAAGTAATAATATTGATGTGCCAGCAATGCACCAAAAAGCGCTACTGCAGAAATTATTTTTAGGTATTTTAAGTTTGTCATTAATAATTTATTTTTCTGAATTAAACCTCATTACTACCTTCTTTTCTTCTGTAGTAGCCAACCTCTTCTTCAGAATTAAACATCTTTTTACCTGCCTGTCAACTACCTATGCTTAAATTGCCAATTGAAGTACAACAACTTAGCTGTGAAAATATATATCCAAAAAAGCAATATTTGATGATTAGCAACAACCACAACCAACTGCTCCATTAAAACAGATCAAGACGGGACGAATCGGGTAAAGTTTGACAAAAAGTGAAAAAGGTTTAATATAGGGCGTAGATATTAAATATTTTTTATGACTAACACATCAAAGGAAAGAAGTTTGAAGAGTTCAGTATTAAAATTTTCAGCCTTCATAATAACAGCAACTGTTGCGGTATTTCTCGTTTTTGTTGCGATTAATTATAGTGAAAACAAAAACACCATTGGAGCAGAACTGGCTTATGTAGACGGTAGCGTAGAATACAAAGAGTCAGACGGCGGATGGTTCAACGCAGAGAGCGGAACTAGCCTAAAAGAAGGGTATTCTGTAAGAACACTTGACGACAGCAAAGCTATTATTAATATTGATGATGGAAGTGCTATTAGATTGGATGCAAACTCTGAGATCAAGCTAACATCAATGAATCCTGATGATCTAATCATTGATAATGAAGCTGGAAATGTTTACTCACGAGTTACAAAAGCTGACCGTGACTTTACAGTGCAAATAGATGATTACAAGTTTCAATCATTGGGAACTGCATACATAACTATCAACACTGATGACGAAAAAGGTGTGAAAGTTTATGAAGATAATGTAAAAGTACTATACGAAAAAGGAGGTGAAGAAAAAGAGGTAACAGCACGAGAAGGGGAACAATACTATATCAAAAGCGATAAAGACACAGAGAAGATAACAGCTGTTGCAAACGATGATGAGTTTACAAAATGGAACAAAGAAAGAGATGACAAATGGAAAGAAGATAGTCAAAAAGAGAAAGAAGAAGACGAAAACACAGAGGAAGAAACTGGTACAGTCTCTGCAAGTGGAATAGTAACAGACACTGGAATGACAATCAATTGGAGTGTTGAAGGTGTATTAGATATATCAAAAGGTTTTAAGATTGCATATAGCTCTGATACAACAGCTCCAGTATATCCCGGAGATAAATACGTTTATGTATCAAATTCTAGCATAAGAACAACCAATGTAAACTTGGAAGATGGTGAAACATACAATTTTAGAGTGTGTAGATACACAGGAGGTGCCTGCGACCACTACAGCCAAGTAATTACACTAACTGCACCAGAAAAACAAGCTCCTCAAGTTGGTGTTATATCAGCTACAGGAGAAAGAGGTCAGAAAGGTATACACGGAAGATGGACTGTTGAAGGAGATGTTAACCCTGTAAAAGGTTTTAAGATTGCATATAGTTCTAGCGATCAGACACCAACATACCCAGGAAACTCTGCTGTGTATATTTCGAATCCAGAACAAAGATCTCATTTTATAGAAGTACAAGATGGAAAAAGATATTATATCCGTGTATGTAGGTATATTGGAGGAGATTGCGATTACTACAGCTCTACTGTAATGATTACAGCACCAACAAAACCAGCTCCCCCAGCTCCAGCCCCATCACCAACCAAAAGTATTACACTTAGCGCTGTAAATGTAAATACTGCTGGAAGTTATGTAACGTGGAATCTAAACTTTACATCAACAAATGGATTTAAAGTTGTGTGGTCCAAAAATGCATGGCCAACATACCCAACTAGAAGCGGAGATAAATACCAATATTACTCCAACTCAAGCCAAAGATCTCACTATCCATCTGCTTTTAGTGGAGCAGGAACATATTATGTACGAGTTTGTGAATATTTGGGAGGAGGTAAATGTGGGATTTATTCTAACCAAGTTGCTATTATACTACACTAAATAAAATAAAAATAAAAGTTTTTATCCTATCGTAATGATAGGATTTTTTATTGCCAAAATATTTCTAGCACTTGACAAAAAGCAGTTAAAAGTGTTTAATCTTTACCGTTATTCAAAATTGATGAATCAATCCGTTTATGAGCAAAAGAAAAAAAGGAAACCCAAAAAAAATGAAGAAAAGCAAAAAGAACCAGACAAACAAGTCAAGTGTAAAGAGCACGGTTACTGCAAATAAAGGTTTTAACAAAAAAATAACACCGGATAAAGTAACTGAAAATATTGCAAGAAAAGACACCCCTACTCTAAAAAAGACAGATGACCAAAAAAGTCAAAGTAATAACCAAAAAGTTATAAAAGCTGACAAAGGACTTCTTTCTAGTTTTTGGAATAATATAGTCGGAGAAAAAAAGGAACTGCGAAAATACTGGAAAGCAGTTGAAAAAGTAGAATCGTTTAATTCTCAAATTGAAAAACTATCAGACAACGAGTTAAAAGAAAAAACTTTTGAATTTAGAAAAAAACTATCTAACTTGAAAGGAGAGGCGCTGGAAAAGAAAACTGAAGAGATAATGCCAGAGGTTTTTGCGGTTGTTCGTGAAGCGTCTATGCGTACCCTGAAAATGAAACATTTTCCAGTTCAATTAATTGGAGGAATGGTTTTGAACGAAGGTCGTGTGGCAGAAATGAAAACAGGTGAAGGAAAAACTCTTGTAGCCACCCTAACCGTCTATCTAAACGCACTTGCACCAAAAAATCAGGTACATGTAGTAACTGTTAATGATTACCTAGCCAGGCGTGATGCTAGTTGGATGGGAAGGATCTATAACTTCCTTGGATTGTCAGTTGGAGTTATCCAGAACCAATCATCATTTTATTTCAAATTAGGCGAAGGTACAACAGAAAGAGATAAAAAACGAAGAGAAGCAGGAATTGTTGAAACTTACGAAGATGGAGAAAAGGAAAATGCAAATACTGTATTAGATGTAGACGATCTCGTAACATGTAGCAGAAAAAGGGCGTATTGGGATGACAAAAAAAATGAAGCTGTAGATATAGTATATGGAGTTAATTCAGAGTTTGGATTTGACTATCTACGTGATAATATGGCTAAAAGTCCTGAAGAAGTAACTCAAAAAGCTGGACACACAGTAGCTGTTATAGATGAGGTTGACTCTATCCTAATTGACGAAGCTAGAACCCCTTTGATTATATCTTCTCAAGATTCTAACGCATCAGATCGCTATGAACAGTTTTCCAAGGTTGTAGAAAAATTGAACCCAATTGTAGATTACGAGGTGGATGAAAAACGAAAAATAGTCAACTTAAGCGAACTAGGTATAGAAAAAGTTGAAAGACTAATCAATGTAAAAGAATTGTACGGAACAGAAGAAAACGTAGTTTTAATTCATCATCTTGATCAAGCCTTAAGAGCAAAGGCATTATTCAAAAAAGAAAAAGAGTATGTTATAAAAGATGGTGAAATTGTAATTGTAGACGAAAACACAGGTCGTATGATGGTTGGTAGGCGATTCAACCAAGGTCTTCACCAGGCAATAGAAGCAAAAGAGGGGCAGAAAATAAAAGCAGAGAGCAAAACAGTTGCATCTATAACATTCCAAAATTTCTTTAGATTGTATGACAAGTTAGCTGGAATGACAGGTACAGCAGCCACAGAATCAGAAGAGTTATTCAAAATATACGAACTATTAGTTGTGTCAATACCTACAAATAGGCAAATTGTAAGAAAAGATTTTGTAGATTACATTTTCAAAACTGAAGAAGGTAAATTTACAGCCTTAGTTAGAGATATTGCAGAAATTAACGAAACTGGACAACCTATCTTGGTTGGTACAACCTCTATCGAGAAGAACACGCTATTGAGCCAGATGTTGACAAAAGCTGGTGTAAAGCACGAAGTTTTGAATGCGAAGAATCACGAACAAGAAGCTAGGATTATTTCTGCAGCTGGTAGGCGTAACAATGTAACAATTGCTACAAATATTGCAGGTCGTGGTGTAGATATCAAATTAGGGGGTGAGAAACCTGAAGATGAAGACAAGATTGCGCAATGGCAAGAAGAACATGATTATATTAAAGATCTTGGTGGCTTGTTTGTTATTGGAACAGAAAGACACGAAAGTCGTCGTATAGACAACCAGTTACGTGGACGATCTGGAAGACAAGGAGATCCCGGAGCTAGTAGATTCTATGTATCCTTACAAGATTATATCTTAAGAGTATTTGGTGGAGACAAAGTTGGGTACTACAATATATTACCTATCCCAGAAGACCAACCTATACAAAACAAATTACTTGCAAAACTTATAGAAGAAGCACAAAAAAAGATTGAAGGTCAACAATATGATGTTCGTAAACATGTGACAGATTATGATGATGTTATCAACAGGCAGAGAAGTGTTATATACGAAAGGAGGAGGAAAGTATTGATGAATGAAGATTTTGACTGGAACAGAGAAGTCGTCAAATCTATGTACAATGAAGTTGAAAATTGCTTACTATCCATCAAAAAGATAGATAAAAAGAGCAGTAGAGGAAAAGAACAACTAAAAAGAGCAAGTAGCAAACTAAAAGCTATTGCCCCTCTTAGTGATTTTGACTCTGGAGTACTCAAAATATTCCTACAAGATAATAAGTGGAAAACTGACAAAGTTACAAAGATGTTAACAGATAAGCTAGAAAACAAGCTAAAATCAAACTGGGAAATATATGAAAAATCTATCCAGACAGGGCTTTCTAGGTATGTTTACTTGCGAGCCATAGATTTGCTATGGACGGAACACCTTGTTACAATCGATCAATTAAATGATTCTGTAAGACTGCGTGGATACTCACAAAAAGACCCTCTAACTGAGTTCAAAGACGATGGAATGAAATTATTCACTTCCCTACTCAGCGAAATTGACAAAGAAGTATCTGATACAATCTTTAAGGTAAATCCAGAGCTGGTTCCTCCAGGAATTTTGAAAAGCTAATTACTTTTGACATAAAAAACAACCCCAGGAAATTAATCTTGGGGTTTGATTTTTATCTTATAAAAACTTAGTCTATAGCTCAGTGTTGTGCTTTGGTTGCATACTTCTTCATCCTGACCAACCTTTTGATAAAACGATTGGAATCATCTTTATCAGCAATAGACACTATTTCAGCTCTCACTCAGTTAAAAAATACTAAAGCGTTAATTACCCTGTAGTGCTCTGGTCAGTAATTTGTTAATTTTAGAGTCAATGTTGTGATGCTAAATATATTAGATCAAACTTTTGTCTCACGAATTCAAACAATTTTTCAATCAGGGTTCTGATACCTTTTCATTTCTTTTGACCGTTCAGGATTCATTCATAGAACCAAGCAATCCATAGCTTTTTTTAATTCAGGAACATTTCTTTCTGCCATTTTGTTTTATAAGAAAAAATATAAAAATATAGAGATTGTTTAATCATCTACAAGTACAATATACCACATTTTTGATATTCCGTCAAATACTATTTTTAAAAATAAATAAAACTTGCCAAATATTATCATTTAAAGTAGAATTAACTTGATGACTAAGACCAAAATTGCATATTTTAGAGCAAATGATGAGCAAAAAAAGTTTTTTAAAGAAAAGCTTGGACAAAGTCATGATATATTATTTTTTGAAAGCAACGATATAAAAAAACATTTAGATGGAATTGGTGATATTGATATATTATGCGTTAGAACAAATATTGATGTATGTGATAAAGTTATATCAAAACTACCAAAGTTAAAACTTATTGTAACGAGAACAACAGGTTTTGACCATATAGATTGTAAGTTTGCAAATAATAAAAATATACAAGTTTGCAATGTGCCAAATTATGGAAGCAAGACAGTGGCAGAACACGCTTTTGCTCATATACTACACCTGGCAAGAAATATATCTAAGTTCGATGCAAATGCAAAACGAGGAGAATTTACGAAAGAAAGCTTGAAAGGCTTTGATCTAAACAGCAAGACAATTGGAATAATTGGAGGAGGCAAAATTGGATGCAATGCGGCAAAAATTGCAAAAGGATTTGATATGAGTGTTATAGTAACAGATCCATTCCCAAACAAAAAGTTAGCAGAAGAAATAGGATTTAGATATGTAGAATTAAATAATTTATTACAAAACTCAGACATTATCAGCATACACACACCGCTATTGCCCGCAACCAAGCACTTAATAAACAAAGAAAATGTGGATAATATCAAAAAAGGCTGTATCTTTATAAATACAGCAAGAGGAGCTATTGTTTCTAATCAGGCTCTGATACATGCTCTTGATAAATCAATTATAACAAAAGCAGGATTAGATGTAATAGAAGGTGAAGAATATTTCTTATTTGGCAAAGAAGGTGAAGAGATTGAGAATATCAACAACATTATATCTAGAGACAATGTTACATTCACTCCTCATGTGGGATATTATACAAAAGAAGCTGAACAAAGAATATGGCAAACAACTATAGATAATATCCTCAACTTTGAAGACGGCAAAGCACAAAATTGTATAAATAAGTAGATTACTCTACAGTTACACTCTTAGCCAGGTTTCTTGGCTTGTCTACATCAAGACCTCTCAGCCTAGCAACATGATATGCAAATAATTGCAATGGAATAGTATTTATTATCGGAGCAATCTCCTCCTTCATCTTTGGTGTGTATATAACATCATCACAAAGATCAGCAACTTCCTTATCTCCATCAGTCGCAACGGCGATTACAATACCACTACGAGCTTTTATCTCCTCTATATTACTAATCATTTTTTCATAAATAGAGTCTTGTGGAACAACTGCAATGGTAGGCATGTTTTCATCTATCAAAGCTATGAACCCATGTTTTAACTCACCTCCACTGAGCCCCTCAGCATGAACATAACCAATCTCTTTTACTTTTAGAGCCCCCTCCAACGCAACTGGATAATTATAATTTCTACCAATATATATCAAGTTGTTTTTCTTATGATACTTTTCAGCTAATTTTTCTATATTACTATTTTGTTTGAGAGTCTCTTCTGCCAACTTTGGCATATTTTCAATTTCCTCAAGTATGGCCTTTGCTCTTCTAAGGCTCAGCCCACGCATCCTACCCAACATTACAGCATGCATTAATAAAATTATAGATTGGGATGTAAAAGCCTTGGTAGACGCAACAGATATTTCTGGACCTATGTGGTTATAAACACCAGCTTCAGTTATACGACTAATAGTAGATCCAACAGTATTGATAATTCCAGTAACTAAAGCTCCACGATTTTGAGCTTCTTTTATAGCAGCAACAGAATCGGCAGTTTCTCCAGACTGACTAACAGCAATAACCCATGTTTTTTCATCAATATACGGATTTTTGTATCGGAATTCAGGAGTCATCTCTGCTTTTGCAGGTATACCAGCGATGTCTTCAAAATACAACTCTGCTAACTTGGCAGAATAATATGACGTACCAATACCAAGTATCACAACTCTTTCCATTCTTGCAATCTTATCCTTAACTGTATTCAAACCGCCAAATCTAACATTACCACTTTTTGATACAATCCTACCACGACAAGAATCCTCCATTGTCTTTGCCTGCTCCATAATCTCTTTTATCAAGAAGTGTTCATGACCACCTTTTGTAGCTGCCTCATCATCCCAATCTATAACCTCGATCTTTTTCTTCAATGGAGCGTCCTTAAAATTAGTTATAGTGTATTTACCATCCTTTATATCTACAAGCTCACCATCTTCAAAATATATTACATTACGAGTTTGGCTAATAATAGCACTAACATCAGAAGCCAACACATATTCATTCTCTGAAACACCAAGAACAAGAGGGCTTCCTTTTTTAGCAGCGACCAACCTACCAGGCTCATCAGCAGAAACAACTACTATAGCATACGCCCCCTCAAGCTTGGTAAGAGTTTTTTGCACAGCTTTTTTTAGATCTCCATTATAGAAAGATTGTACAAGATGAGCTATCACCTCAGTGTCTGTATCAGAAGAGAACTGAACACCTTTGGATTCTAACTCTTTTTTTAGTTGTTTATAATTTTCAATTATTCCGTTGTGGACAAGCCAAATCTTTTTATCTTGACTAAAATGAGGGTGACAATTATCTAGGGTTGGCGATCCATGTGTAGCCCATCGTGTGTGTGCAATCCCAACTTTATCAAATTTTGAAATATCTGATTTCTCAAGTTCTTTTTCTAGCTCAACAATTTTACCAATTGCTTTTTTACTAAAAACTTGACCATCTTTTGCAACAATCGCAATACCAGCAGAATCGTATCCACGATATTCTAGACGCTTCAATCCATTTACCAATGTATCTAACACTTTTGTATCTTTTCCAAAATATCCTACAATTCCACACATAATATCAGTAGTTAAGAATAATTTGTTATAGTTGTCAAGATTGTCTTGATAAAAGTATTAACTATGCATAAGTTCAAACACATATGGCACATTGGGTTGATGGAAAATAATAAATAAAT
>JAOZKL010000028.1 GCA_029935375.1 Patescibacteria group bacterium
AAATTATCGTTTCAAGTTTAGACCCAAATATATAATATATGACCAAAGAAGACAAAAGTGACAAGAAGAAAACTCCTGCAAAGCCAGTTGAGCCAGTTTTTTATAAAAAGAGTTTTGGCCCAAACCAGGCAGGAGGTATTAACCACGGTATCAAATCCAAGCCTTATCAAGGATCTTCTACACACAATAAGTTTGCAGGGGGTAAGAGTGGAAGTGGCCGAAAGAGATAATTATCTGTTATACAGCGCTGGTCTGTATCGTGAGAAACAAACACTAACTCGACAGATTTTCAGATTCTCCAACTGCTTGACAAAATATTATTTTCAGATAATAGTATTGTTTAATAACACTGAACTATGTACAAGTTAAGTTTTCTGCGGCAGTTCAGAGGGTTTTTTATTAGCTCTCTAAAAATACAATTACGGAACCGTGTTTCGTTGTTTTTAACTTTCTTTTTTCCAATAGTTTTTATTACAATTTTTGGTTTTCTGAATATAAATATACAGTCATCAGATCTTCAGCTTGGGTTGCTAAGAAATGAAAGCGTTGCATATTCTGACCTTAGAACCCCATTGGTTTCTTCTGATATAGAGATAGAAGAGTCGGACGATGAAAACTTGCTAATCAAAAGATTAGAAAAAAATAAGATAGATGGTTATCTCAAGTTTGGTGACAACAAAATCACATTAGTATCCAACCCCGTTAACGACAGAACAAATGAAATATTGCAAACAAATATAGAAAACATATTAAAGGACGAGACTTTGATGAAAGAGTCCATAATCCAAGATTGGGACTTTGTGCAGGAAGGTGCAGATGTAGAATCTTCTGGATATATTGATTATTTATTACCAGGGGTTCTTGGTCTTATAATTTTGATTCGTGCGGTTTCTGCTACCAGTTTCAACCTTGTTAATATTAGGGGTAATTCATCGTTGAAAAGGATTTTTGCAGCTCCGGTTTCCAAGCTTGCATTTGTGATGGGGAATGCGTTTTCCAGAATCATTTTCACATTTACACAAGTAGTAGTTATCATTTTTATTGCATGGGGACTGTTTGATACCGGTCCAAAAGAGGAGTGGGCAGGTATTGGCCAGATGCTAATCTTGGTTTTTCTTGGGCTAGTTTTGTTCCTTGGGCTTGGATATATTATTGCAGCAGTTTCCAAAAAAGATTCTCTTGTTAATTCTCTTAGTGCTATATTTATATACCCTCAGATTCTTCTGTGTGCTACATTTTTCCCTATTGATCAGTTTCCAGAATGGTTGCAGATGATTTCATCTTATTTGCCTCTGTACAACCTTAATCAAGGATTGAGGTATATATTTTTGGATGGTATGAATATCTGGGATAGGGTTGTGCTGATACAGACAGCTAGTCTTGCCGTGTGGACTGTTATAGTTTATGTTGTTAGTTCTCAGATTTTGAAAAGAAGATAATTTGATAACAAAAAACCACCTGTAATTAAACAAGTGGCTGTATTTTTTTTTAATATCTATGCTATCCAATGCCGTATTTTCAATCAAGTTTATCTAGGTACTCAGATACTTTATCTAACAGTTCATAATCTGGATGTGCCAACAGAGCTTCTAGATATAGCAGTCAGATTATATCTTCCCTTATAATTTGCTCGTATTCTATCAAGAAGTAATTTCTGATATTATCAATCTCTAGTAGTTTGTCCGCTAGTTCAAATACTTTCATTTTATCTCAATTAGCAATATTGTCCAACTTGCGTTTCAGTTCTATTTCCTTGTTAGATAATCAGATTTTTTCTAAGTCTGATAATGAAACATTTCTGTAGAAGTGTTCAACAGCTTCGTTAAATGCAAATTTTGTGTAATTGTTTTTCCTAATGAATTTTTGAAAGCTTTTTCTCTGCGAACTTTTTATAAGATTAAAAGTTTTCTCTACATCTTTGTTTTCTACAATGTACTGAACGATCTTGTTTCACAGTTTACAATTAGCTGTTTTGCAATCATCGTTTTCCATTGCAGATACAACAGATAGTTGTGCAATCGAAATAAAACCAATCAGAAGTACTCAAATAACTTTTTTTAGCATGTTTAGCTTTGGTTAAAATGTAAAATACATATTATTACTTACCTTATTTTTACCTCTTGTCAAATTTGACAAAATCATTTATACTATTGATTGTAATATCTAGCAATATGGCGAACAAAGAAATAGACCAAAAAATCTTAGAGCAGATGAACGAAGAGTTGGACCTCTATATCCCATCTGGAGTCGATACAGAAGAAGACCTTATAAAATATCAGAATTTGTTTACAAGTTTGCATAAGTTATATTATCTTGGAGATAGTGGAAAAGAATCTGTTGCACAATATTTTACAAAATTTTACCATGCATCTGATGATGAAAAATCCGAGATTATGGTGTATCTAGACAATGATATAGATTACCACATTAGGCAAAAAGAAATTCGTGATAGTTTGATCGAAGATGCTCGTGTTGAATTCTTATTAGGAATGTACAAAGCACTGCCAAACGATGGAAAGGTTGAATACTTGTTTTCATTAGATAACGAAGGTAGATTGCCAGAACAGGGTGATGACCTTGGCAAATACCAACAGGTCGTGGCACAAGAGCAAGAAGAAATGCAACAAGCACAACAACAAGCTGCGATGCAACAACAAGCTGTCAATTATAACCAGCCTATGAATGCTGATATGGTGGCAAATCGCTATCTTAATCAGGCCAGGCAGGGTAATCGCGCACCTATGGGTCAGAGACAGCAACAACAGCAAGGTTTCAGAGTTGATGGTAGGTAGTCTTGGTTGAAAACTTCAAAAAAATACTTTGAAATTAAACCAACAACATAATAGAGCAGATCTATCGTCCTTCATTTCCTCCTGTCATCCCGCACTGGATGCGGGATCCAGTAGAAATGATTGTCTTTTGTAGAGGCGAGTCTGCTTCACTATTGTTCTTGAAACATTATTTTCCAACCTATTTATTACGTTCATTTTACCTTGATGCAAAACGAACCAAAAGATCAAGAGAGTAAAAACTGACCTACGTTCAGACAGTTATCCTCTCAGTACTGCCCAATTTTACATTTTTTTTAATTACAAAATTGCCCCTCCAGCACTTGGCAATTACAGTTTTTGCTTTTACGAAAATGAGTAAGGCTGTTGTTTGACTTTTCTGGATCCCGCATCAAGTGCGGGATGATAAGGGAAAAGTACGGGATGACAGGGTAATAATTTTTGGGATGAGATACTTATAAGTTTAGATGTTTATTTTTATAGATTCGTAGAGGCGAGCCCGCCTTGCCATTGTTTTTTTTACTGTTCAGGATTTGCGGAAGTGTATCAGGTCTAGAATGGTTTGTCTCAAAATAAACTCTTGACCCAATCTTCAAATTGTGTTTTTATATTTTTATATGATAACATCAAAAGAGGTTCGTCAGAAATTTTTGGATTTTATGAAGTCTAAAGGTCACGCAATCTTGCCGTCTGCTAGTGTAGTGCCAAAAGAAGATCCAACTGTTTTGTTTAACACAGCTGGGATGCAACCATTGGTTCCATATCTTATGGGGCAAGGGCATCCACAAGGAACTCGCTTGGCAAACTCTCAGAAATGTATTCGTACGGTAGATATTGAAGAGGTGGGGGATAATCGTCATTGTTCATTTTTTGAGATGCTTGGCTCGTGGTCGCTTGGAGATTATTTTAAGGAGGAGTCTGTACAATGGGGGTTTGAATTTTTAACCGACAAAAAATGGTTGGGAGTAGATCCAAAAAGACTTTTTGTAACAGTTTACAAGGGAGATGGTAAAGATGTGGGGGCTGATACAGAAACGATAGAGACATGGAAAAGCCTCTTCAAAAAAGCTGGTATAGATGCAGAGGTAGGAGAAGAATATGACTTCAAAAATCCTGAAAATAACGTAGATGATCAAAAATATTTATACAGAATAACCAAGCGAAGCGGTAAAGATAATTGGTGGGGACTGCCTTATCGTGGGCCATGTGGGCCGTGTAGTGAAATATATTATTTACTAAATAAGAATGATGTAAATACAATAGATACAGATCTATCCAAAATGACTGTTTCAGATGCAGATGATTTTATAGAGGATCAGATTGTAGAAATATGGAATCATGTGTTTATGCAATATGAGGGAGAAAAAACAGAAGACTCAGAACCAAAAAATCTAAAACCTCTTGCAAGTAAAAATATTGATACCGGGATGGGATTTGAGAGATTATTAGTTGTTTTAAACGGACTAGATACAGTATATCAAACAGATACTTTGAAACCTTTAGTTGATAAAATAGAGCAGTACGCAAAAAAATAATCATTGCAAAGATAACAAAAGTGTGCTACAGTTGGTTTATACCCGGGCGGGTAAATTTACATTTTTATTCTTAATTATTTAACAGTCATGGATAATATACATTTTTCTTATTTTATTGAAAAGCTTTATCGTGAAATTTTTAATCCTATGGTAAAGACCAAAAATACACTTGCTGTTTGACTGCGAGATCATGCAAAGTTGGAGCTCTTGCATTCAATCTTTTTTATCTGTATTAACTCTGATGCTAATTTTAGATCAGATTTTTGCAAGTTAGAGTGGTTTTATGGTTTTGAAAATATAAAATCTTTTTGGTGAGGATGATCATTGAAATACAATGGAATCTCTCCTTATATCAAGAAGTTTTCAAAGCGCTGAGTGAAACATTGTTGAGATCTGATGTCTTCAATTGATATTTTATCAAAGGCAGAAGAATTGGTCAGAAACGAATGAGATAAGATAAACCCATCATTTAAAGGATTGATAGATATTGGGATGGAATTTATCTGAAAAAATATACGAGAACAGTCAGATACAAACGAGTTTGATTTGGACTTTTTTGCTAAATTACCATATTTACATAATAATGTGGCAGAAACAGTAATAGCTAACGAAAGGTTTGTTTCTTTAGATTGTCAATCTGATATTATTAATTCTGAATATATAAACAATATAGAATATAATATTAATATGTAGCATAATAGAACTCACCGCCTGGGTTCTTTTTTTATTGACTAAAACAAAAACTTTTCCTAAACTTGTATTATAGTAATAAAGTAATTATGTTGTATATTAGCTCCGATCATGCAGGTTTTGATCTAAAAAACAGGATTATAAAAGTTTGTCAAAAACGCAGTATTGAAATAGAGGATCTTACTCCAGATTATAACGAAAAAGATGACTATCCAGATGCAGCGCAAAACTTGGCTCAAAGATTGAAAACTAGAAACGAAAAAGATAATGATCTTGGTATTGCAGTGTGTGGTTCTGGTCAAGGTATTTGTATGGCTCTTAATAGGTTTTCTTGGGTGCGAGCAGGTTTGATAGAAGACACTGGCACTTCTGCTGAGGTACGAAAACATAATCATGCAAATGCTATTTGCTTTCCTGGTTCTTATTCTGAAAAAGTTTTCAGTGATATGGATATAGAGGAGATTGTAGAGAATTTTTTGAACACAGAAAAAGAGATGATAGATAGGAGGGTTCGTCGTGTTAATAAAATGACAGAGCTTGGTAACAATTGCAAGGGTTGACATAATTAGAATTTGTTGGAAGTATAATATTTTTACATGTCAAAACTTTATCCAGATAGCGTCGGACAAAATTTAGAAAAAGTAATATATCCAAAAAGTAAAATAACAAACCTTAAAAACATTTTACCAAACAATACAATAATTCGTATTTATGGGTTGGCCAATACTGGTAAGAGTACTATTAGTGAGAATATCTGCCATCTTTTAGATATTCCGTATGTTCGTGGTAGTTATATTCTTCGTGCTGCAACATATATTTATAAAAATATGGGGTTTGATAAAACTGAGCAAAACACTGATGAGGTTTTTAATACAATCAATTGTGTTTTAGAAAATGGTGATTTTGTAGTTTATTATCGTGATAAAAAATTGGTGAGAGGAGATCTCAAAAATAGCTTTATAGATACTCACATTACAGCCTATAGTAGTGATGAATATATTCGGCAGAAATATTATGAAAAACTAGGAAACTTCTTATCTAATAAGATAAAATCATCATGCGTTTTGGATAGTCGTGGTGCAAGGCCTCCGTATATAATTCAGGCAGAAAATAGCGGATCAAATGTAATGCAGATCTTATTAACCGTTAGTAACGAGAAGAGTTTTGAAAGGTATGTTAAGAGGGAGCTGAAGAATAGGTTAAAATTGAATCCACATTATCATAGCACACACAGTGAGAGAGAAGCCCTTTTCGAACAATTCCAAAAGGATATTTTAGAAAGAAATCAAGATGATCTGCAAATTGAGATAAACCAAGGGTTAGGGGTGGTTGATAGCAATGGCGGTGTTATAGACACATCCCATATGACAGTTGATGAGGTTATAGGCGCAACGCTGAACTATATCGATAAATCGATTTAGGGGTATTTTATCATGCCATCCTATCCCCTCCATCACCGCCCCTCACTGCCCTCTTTCTCCTCCTGTTATTCACTCTGTCATCCCGCACTTTCCCCGTTGTCATCCCGCACTTGATGCGGGATCCAGTGTTCTGCCCTGTTCTGTCATGCCCGCGTAGGCGGGTATCCACGCAAGGTGAAATTGCCCTCCGTAGAGGCGAGCCTGTCTCGCCATTGTTTTTTTAGACAAATATTCTTTCCCATCTCATTTGTTCTGTTCATTTTACCTTAATGCAAAACGAACCAAAAGATCAAGAGAAGATAAAACTCACCTTCGTTCAGACAGTTATCTTCTCAGCGCTGCCCAATTTTGCATTTACTTTTCTTAATTACAAAATTGCCCCTCCAGCACTTGGTAGGACTTAGCTTTGCTTTTACGATAGTGAAGGGCGTTGCTGTTTGTTTCTTCTGGATCTGGTGTTGCTCTACTACGTTCCGCAATCTGCCCTTGACAAAATAAGAAGGCTAGTATAAACTAACTTGAAAACCACAAAAAGTACAAAACAATCAAACTAAATAATACATAATATTATGCCAACTAATCAATTACCCGCAAAAGGAAACAAAAACTGGGCAGAGCCGTTGAACAAATGGCTGGCTCAAACATCTCCTGAATCTCTAGGAGGTATACATAATGGAGACACAGCCAGTCGTCCAGCGGGTTTGACTGCAGATGACGAGGGTAGGATTTATGTTGATACAGAATCTCAGGAATTAATCAGATGGAATGGCTCTGCTTGGCAAATACTTCTGACAGGTAATCAAGAATCTAAATTCAATATACAATCCAAAACAACAGATTATACTATTACATCTGCAGAGGCAGAAACAGGGTTAAATGGATTCTCTAACGATGGGGCAACTGGTGCAGTAGTATTCACCCTTCCAGATGCGGTAGCAGGAATGAAAGTAACTGTTATCAATGCGGAGGATCAAACACTGCAGGTACAATCTGTAAATGATGATAAGATATATACAACTGGCATAACAAGTGGGACAGGACTATTAATAACTACTACAAAAGCATCTAGTGCAGAGTTTTATTGTATAAACGGTACAGAGTGGATGACAAAATCTTCAAATAGTATAGAATGGAAATTACCTTTTATTAATACACCTACTTTACAATCCCTAGTGATATCAGATTATACACATATAAATCTATCTTGGACTGACAATTCAGATAACGAAACAAATTTCAGGATATATCGTTCTACAGATGGCGCTAGCTTTGCAGAGTTAACAACAGTATCAGCCAATACAACTACATACAAAGATACAACTACATCTGCAAATACACAGTATTGGTACAAAGTAGCGGGGTATAATACTTTGATAGAGTCGGACTACTCTAATACAAAGAATATAGTCACTAGTTTTGACAATACTACCGATCCAGGCAACTTTTCAGCGAATCCTGCAGATTATGCAGGTAATATCCAGGTTGGTTGGAAGATCGGAGGGGGTTGGGTGGTGCAGACAAATGGTACTTCTGGGTTAATAATGGCACGGTGGGACGAATCTACAAATTATAAGTGGAGCAACATAAGGCCATCACCAATTGGAGCAACTTCAATGTCAGACGGAGAGTCCAATACTAATATGATAAACTCTCAAAACACTCTCCCTTCTAGCAATATTTATTATCCCGCCGCATGTGTCTGTTATAATAAAGGATTGTATGGTTATAACGATTGGTATTTGCCAGCTATAGATCAGCTACGGTCAATAAAAACATTTGTAAACGATGACATAGCTACTTATGGGTTTTCAGGGGCTATGTACTGGTCTTCTACTGAGATTAGTTATGAATCAGCTTATAACGAGCAAATAGATTTTGGTAACTATTTCATGCAGTATGACAAGGACTTCTATAAATCAGTTCGTGCAGTTCGCTCGTTCTAATCAATGTGGAAAAGTAATTTTTAATATTCTTTGAAATAGGAGATTGAAAGAGTGCTCACCTTTTGACAATTTTGTTTTTATATGAGATTGTCTTTATCATAGAATGATTGAATTGTTAGAGCTGAGGTTGACATTTTGGAGATGTTTTACAAAACAATCTTTTGCATTGCCTATGGAATCACAGGTGATAATAGACTCTAATGGAAGTGGAAAGACAAGTTTGATCTCTGCAGTTTACTCGTTGTTTTCTGGTCAGCCGTTTCCAGAAACCAAGTTTAAAGATTCTGTACATGGCCAGTATGATTATTTTGGTATTTCTACACAAGATAAGGGTTGGTTTATCGCTGGCAAAACAGGTGTTACTGGCAGGCTCAGTACAAAAGTTTCTGTTCCAACAAAATTTGATTTGAAAACTGTAAAAGCAATGACATATTTACCAACTGATAATCTTTGGTTTTTTCAGTCTAGTCGCAAAAAAGTCTCGATTCTTGATGAGATGTTGATACAGATTCACGGCAAGGGTTATAAAAAAGAATTATCGCTTTTGTCAAAACTGGTTAGTAGTAAGACAAGATTGATAAAGTCTATATTAAATGGTGAGGCAAGGAACGATGCGGCGATAGCTCACACTTTGAGCCAGCAGATATATGTTCAATCACAGAAAATTTGGAAAGTGCGTCAAGTTTTTTTGTTAAAATTACAACAAGAAATAAAAGAATTCTCTAGTTGGATACACAGCCCTCTGAAGGATTGGCAGATTGATTGGAAAATTTCAGCTAGTGATGGGTATAAGCAGAGGATTAATCTCAATATTATAAAATTGATTGATATAAAAAGGATTGATTGGTCAGATCTCTGGAAAAAAGAGCTCATAATTGGTAAGGTTATGTTTGGTGCTCAGCGTGATGATTTTTCTATCTCTTCTGATTACATGGAAGTGCAAAATGTTTTATCCAGGGGAGAGATGCGATCGTTGATTTTATTCATCAAAAATATTGCTCGTGCGCTTCTAAAAGATTACAAAGTGATTTGGTTTTTGGATGATGTGTTTAATGAGTTGGATGAGGAGAGGGAATCCCTTTTGTTTGAAAAAATTCTTCGTCATACTGATATATATATTGCAACTGGAACAAAAAAACCATCTTTGAAAAAAGGCGCAAGGAAAGTCAAGATTGTGTCATTGGATAATCTAAAAGCCTGATTACTACAATAAAAAACCTACAACATATTAGCTGTAGGTGTTTGTTAGTTTTAGGTTGCCATCGGAGGTCAGCCGTTGTTCATTATTTTATTTATCCATTCACGAAATTCGCTCATTCGTTCTTGAATTTTCTTAATATTCTTGTCTCAGATAAGTAATTTGACTTCATCTCGCATTCAAAAAGTTAATAACAATATTGCTATTGGCAAGAACACTCGTCACAGAATTTTGATGATAACAAAGAGTGCAAATAGAAATGTTACAAAAAGAAAGAACCTGTTTTTCATGATTTTGTTCATAATTATAATATTTAAATAATAAAAAAGTTATTCACAGTGTTTTTTATTCAAATAATTTACATAATAATTATCAAGACTATCTATCTCTCTGTTTTTCTTAATCCAATCGTTTTTATAAAATGTTACTCAACAGATTACAATGTACTCTCAATGTGTTCAGATGTTTTTTTGAATTTCTTCAAATCCAGTTCAGATAGGCACTGTAAGTCTTTGATTTTTTCGATAACAAGTTCCGTCCTGGCACCATCGGTTGGCTGCTATATGCACACTTCCAGTTTTATCAAGGATTTGGTTGCTATTGATCCATCTGTTGTTAGACATAAAATCCGGTTCTATAAGAGAGGATCCATAAACTTGATTGACATTTCTTGAAAAGAAACTAGATATAAAAAAGACGACCAAAGATGTGATTGCAAATAATAAAATCCATGCTACTAATTTTGAAACAGTCTTTACTGTCATTGGCTAAAGCTGGTAATGAAATAAAAAATGTGAAAAAACACAGAGTTTTGTTCTCTGTACAAATTCGAATATAACACACTTTGTTGTTATTTGCAACATGTTTTTTTGTAGTCATCTATTTCATCATCTATTTGCGTGACTAATGATGAGTGTTTGGAAAAATACATAAAATTGTTTATTATATATAACCATGTCTCTACAAAGAAGA
>JAOZKL010000080.1:0-654 GCA_029935375.1 Patescibacteria group bacterium
TAACTTATGACAAAAAGTATGATAATAGCGATGAGTATTAGACGGAAATTATTTCTTCACAACATTCAAATGCAGCTCTGTTTCTGTCGGGTTAATATATAGTTATACACTAATTTATATTGGGAAATATGGCTAAAAAATGACTGGTTCTTGACCCACTTAAACTCAAAAATTTGCATTAAAATAGTAAGTTCTTTTGGTGTAATCTCTATCAAAATAAATATTAAGTTGATATAGTAAAGAACTATTTTTTCAATTGCTTGATTAAAAGCAAATAATTAAATAATTTGGACATTAGTTGTATTCACAAAAAGAGGTAAATATATGAAAACGAAATCTTTAATCATCACACTTTTGGCTTTTTTATTAGTTAACTGTTCGTCATCAACAGAGCCAACTAGTAACTCCTTATCTGTTACACAAAATGACAACCATTTGACTGTTAGCAACAATAGCAATAAAACTGTTTACCTTTTTGTTGTTGAACAAGAAAGAGCAGGATTGATAAACTGGTCTGCACATTTTGATGACCCTAAAATATCAGCAAACGGTTCAACTAATATTGACTATGAAAATATTTCTGGCTTAAATCAACCTTATAATTCTGGTGATAAGGTAATTGTATATTTCTGGTACAAATCTGATGAAACAAAA
>JAOZKL010000080.1:664-3227 GCA_029935375.1 Patescibacteria group bacterium
ATATGAGTTATTAGAAGAACTGTCTTGGGAAGTTAAAAGACAAAGTAATTCTGGCGATGAAGCCCAAGCCTTAAAAGAAGAAATACAGAAATTAATTCCTATATATATTGTTTCGATTAAAGAAGAATTATCGGTTTTTTAAAAACCACATAACGTTATAAAGGATTCATGTCGAAGTTTACCGAGACATAATCCAGTGTTGAGCTCAGCCGCAATGAGACACTTGTAATTTGGTTAAAGGTTTTTAGGGATAGGATTTTTTTGTTCTACTATGATTTCACTTCTGCTACAAGTTTTTTGCTTCCTGTAATATTTGCTGCTCCTTATTTGGTATAAAGTTTATCAGTTATTAGAACATTTTTGTTTTATTTACATAGCACACCACTTACCTTCTTTTTTAGGCAGAGAGTTTGGAATATATATTATTAAGAACACCATGATTAGTAGGTGGAGCTTTATTATTTAATACTGCATATCTTGGTATTATTGAAACAACTATCATCTCCTTTTTACAATCTTTGCATTTGAATATTTTTTTGGGTTTAGTTTTCTTCTTTGATTCAAGCTTCTTGCATCCCAAGATCTCTCTTACTTTTGAGAGAAGTTTTCTGTTAGCCGAAGCAAACAAACCATAATATCTAACCTTCACAAATCCAGAGGGTAATACGTGTTGCAAATATCTTCTAATAAATTCTTCAGCTTTTAAGCTTATTATTTTCCACTGTTTTGTATCTGAGTCTTGGTACTTAAAAGTAACTACTCCATTTTTAAGTGAGATTATTCTACCGCTACTAATTGCTATACGAAAAACATATTGAGCTAGATATTTAGGTGCTTTGTCTCCTCTGCCTACTGGAATAGAATTTACAATCCAAGGTTTATTCCATGTATTTGTTGCAATAGAATTAAAGATTGTTTGATTTTCTTTTTGTAATAAATCTCTGAACTTTGCCTTGAAGATTTTGGATAGAGCTTTTATTGGGAATAGGAAGTTGCTTCTTGATTTATTCCATTTATCATTATCCTTTGAGTATCCTCCACCAGTAACTATGTAATGAATATGTGGATGATAGATTAGCGTTCTACTCCATGTATGAAGAATACCAATATACCCAAGTTTTCCACCAACGTATTTGTTATCCAATGATAATTTATCCAGTGTTTTTGATGACGCCTTAAAGAGAATGGAGTAGAATAGGTTTTGTTTTCTTCTTGCAAGATCTCTTAGTTCTTCTGGGATAGTAAAGGTTACCATGAAATGATTAACTGGTAAAAGAAGCTGTTTGCTCTCCTCTAACCAAATATTAGCTTTATCATTTTGACACTTTGGACAACTTCTATTTCCACAAGAATGGTAACTATACTCATATTTTTTACAACACGTACAATAGTAAACCTTTCCACCCATTATAGGTGTTCTGCATTTAAGAATATCACAAATTGCCTTCTTGTGTGATGGCAACATTTTACTCAAATATTTATCAAGATATGATTTACCGTGTTTTCTAAATATATCAGCTACTTCAATCATAGTTCGACAAGCTCACTAACCGTTAGTAAAGATCAACCATGAGATTGTTAATCTTTTGGGAGACATCATTTTGCAGTAGTGGAGTAAGATGAGTATAAATCATAGTAGTCTTAATGGATTTGTGTCCAAGATATTCTTGAATTATTCTGATATCTGTTCCATCCTCAAGTAAATGAGTTGCATAAGAATGACGAAGTGTATGAACTGAGGCTTCTTTGTTTATCCTCATCTCTCTAAGTGATTTCTTAAAGACTGTTTGGATACTTGTATCTGGAAGTGGTTTTGTGGAAACCGTTTCCAAATGCTCTCCTCTTCCCGGTGCTGGGAAAACGAGTAGTGGATTACGGTGGACTCTGTAATGGTCTCGCAATATTTTTAATGTTGTATCTGGAAGTGGAACATATCTGCCTCTTCCCCCTTTGGCTTTCTGAATATGAATTAGCATACGCTTGCTATCTACTTGGTTTACTTTTAAGGAGGTTGCTTCATGAAGTCTGAGGCCACATGAATAGATGAGAGTTAAGCAAGCTCGGTGCCTTAAGACTCGTATGTTTTTTAGAACCAAGCTTACTTCTTCTCTGCTTAAAACAACTGGAAGTTTATTTTCTCTACGAGAGCGGACAATGCCAAGAACATCAAACTTTTTCTTCAGTGTTTTCTCAAACAAGAATTTTATTCCACAGAGGGCTATGGTTTGGGTAGCTCTTGCATATTTTTTATCATTCTTTAAGTAAAGAAAATACTCTCGTAGTTCATCATCTGTTATTTGTTCTGGTGGTTTGTTGAAATACTCTATTATCTTTTTTGCTCTATAGAGATAGGTCTCCTTCGTCCTCTCAGATAAACCAAGTAGTTGTAAATCTTCTTCCATGCGTGTGAGTATGGATGTGTGCATTTGATACCTCCGATTATTATTGTTTTGGGTTGTTATAATTATCGGAAGTTACTATGTTGGAATATGGGATGGGGATGTATTAAATAATTGGAATTACTCTTAGAGAAATAACTGCCGTTTTGCGGCTTAGTTCAACC
>JAOZKL010000002.1:0-13542 GCA_029935375.1 Patescibacteria group bacterium
TTGGAAAAATACATAAAATTGTTTATTATATATAACCATGTCTCTACAAAGAAGAAGTACTTTTCTTTTATCTCTTGTGTGCATTGAGAAAATGAATTTGCCGTATATTCTATATTTTGTATATAATAACATATGTCTACAAATCTGCTGATTGCGGCAAATAGATCTTGGTTGTGGTATACGATATTTAGGTTGTAGAGTTTTTCTATATTTTCAAAATCTTTTATTATTGTAGTTCTTATTGTCTTAAAATCTTCTGTATTCATACTCTCCAGTATTTTCTTGGTGAGTGTCTGTAGAGTTAAGTTTTTTATGAATTTTGTATCGAAAGATGGTCTTTGTCCAAGGTTTTTTAATAATTCCTTCTTATCAAAATTTTTGAACAAGACTCTGTTAAAATGGTTATAAACACGACCAAATATATAGTTACGAGCAAGTGAGTACACATGGAAACTTTCTTTCTTGCGACTGTTTTCCAAGTATAAATCAACTAATAATATGCTAATAGCAACCTCTATAAATGTTGCAGAAAGATGACCATAAAAAGAAAAATCAGAGTTTAAATACAGCCATAAAAATATCCCTGCAATTGTTAGCAGCCCTGTGATTAATAACGCTACATTGCGTGTGTTTTTTGGATTGTTAAACATTTTGTAATAAGGTATTTAGAATTTTTTGTGCCAACTTAACTACTTTTCCATCTTTATCTTTGTTTGGTATTACTTCTACTAGATCTATAGATAGGCTATCTGAATATGACAAAACTTTTAATAATGGCATAACGTCTTTTTCAAACAACCCCCTTGGAGATGGACATGTTGTAGCATCTACAATTTTGCTATTAAAAATATCCATATCAAAACTTATATGAATATGATCTAATTTTTCTACCATTTCTTTCAACTCCGCTTTTGCTTCTTTCAATTTATCTACTTGAAATATTTTTATCTTATTTTGTCTTAGGAAGTTTAATTCCGCCTCCTCTGCATCAAGGTTGCCGATAAAAACAGCGTTATTTGGCTCTATTTTATACTTCACCATCTTATCCATCTCTTCATAGCCAGATTTTCCAAAGAACGGTCTTAGCCATATACCATGAAAATTACCTGTTACGCTAGTTTCAAAACTGTTCAAGTCTGGGTGGGTATCAAAGTGTATATACCCAGTTGTTTCTACATTGTGATTTGTTACGGTTTGTAGAAGATTACCAAATGCAATACTATGGTCTCCTCCAACAAATACTGATATACAGTTTTTGCTGACTTTTGCTGAAACTGCTTTATCCAGTTGTCTATAATCATTTAGCAAAGTTTTTTTGTAATGTTCTGTATCTTTTATCTCTTTTGGCGAAACAAAATTGTACTCTATTACTTCGTGGTTAACAAAGCTATCTAAAAATTCTTTGCTTAACACTTCGTCAGGACCCTCTTCTACACCAAATTTATTTTCTTTTTCTTTCCACGCTGGATTTAACAAACCCAACCTTGACCTCACTTTTGTGAAAACAATTTTTTTCATAATCTGATTTTAGAATTATACTATGTACAAAGATACAACCCTAAGTATAACAAAAGCAGCGATAGAGATAGACGCCATTGTAACAACGGATTTTTCTATTCCTCGTTTTGTCAGATAAATCTCGTCTGAACCACCAAAAGAGCTGGATAATCCTGCCCCACGGTTCTGTATCAATATCAATATTATGCTAGCAATTAATGCTATTATTTGTGCTACTAGTAATTTATCAGCCATATTTTGTATATATTAATCAAATTTTACTTTTGTGTCAATAGTTGGGTAGTTATTTAGATAACTCGCAACTTCTTTCTCGGCCTCTTCTCTGTTTCCAATCCCATCAACTGTAGAGATCTTATTTTGTAGTCGTTTGTATGTGTTAAAAAAATCTTCAACCTCTTTTAGCCAGTGACTAGATAAATCGTCAATATCTTTGATATCACTAAATCTTGGGTCAACAGTTGGCACTGCGATGATACAGTAGTCCTTGTCTCCACCGTCTATTTTTTTGATTACTCCAACAGCTCGACAAGGTATAACTGTGGTCGGGGGGACAGAATTTGTAAGTAATACAGCTACATCTAGCGCATCCCCATCTTCAGTTTTGGTAGATGGTATAAACCCATAATTAAACGGATAATGATCCGCAGAGTATAAAACCCTATCTAGTAACAAAGCTCCTGTTTTCGGACATAGCTCGAATTTGTTTGAACTATCTTTTGGAATTTCAATAACTACGTTAAACTCCTCTACAGTCCCTGATGGTAAAAAGTATAGATTTTCTGCATTTGCTGTCATATGAGCGATATGATTAAGTAAAAAATACAAGTTGTCAAGTCGTTATGCTGTTTTTATAACTCCAAACTGTCTGTAAATTTCTCTGCGTTTATCTTGATATCATCTTCTCCAATCTGATCGAATGGATTTTCTAGGTGCCCTTGGATATTGTCCAAGCTGGTAAAAATCAATGCAAACAATACAGGCATAACGAATGAAAATACAAGACTTTTTCCATCGGCGATGTATGCAAAGTAGGGGGCGTAGACGATAGGAATTAGGTATATAAATATTTTACTGTAGGTCCTGAGGGTTCTCGGTGTTCTGTACTGAAATATATGCTTAAAACTTTCAAAGGACATAATCATCTTTGTAAGATGAGAGTTGACACGAGAAACTTCACTGCCAGATAACCCTCGATCTCTTAACCCCTCTATTGTTTTGCTGAATTTTGCAAACAGTCTGTACAGCTCTGTTTCTTTTTGGTTCTGTTCTTCTTTGGTCGTCGTCAAGAAAAACTCTCTTATACTAATAAAGACCTTGTTGATATCAGATTTGAATTCTTTTTGATTTGCTTTTGCTTCTTTGTTGTTATCTCTCAGCCAATCTCGTGACGCAAAGTACATTGTTCTCGCTAGTCCTTTGATGTTTCCGTAATGTGTTAGGGCAACCTCTCTTCTTTTGTATGCGCCCCCGATAGAAAAAACTATTGGAAACACAACAGCAATGCCTATTATAGTCAGCGGAAAATCCATCAGCCAGCCCAATTCTATACAGATCCATGTAGATGTTAATGATAAGGCTGTAACTATTAGTGTGTTCCAGTTGAAAATATTCACCGAACTTTTGATATGTTTCTTCATAATGCAGGTAGTTAACCACAAACTATGTTGTTTTGTCAAGGATTGTTACCACCATTTACGCCTCCAGTTCTGAATCAGTTTGTGATTACCTTCTTTTAGTAGTGCAGGGGCTTGCCAGTTGTTCCAAGTTTCTGGTCTGGTGTATTGTGGGTGTTCTATCTGAGGGAGTGTTTGGCTAATCCATTTCTGATTATCAAACAAATTTTCCGTAGATTTTGCAAAAATATCTTCATCCAATACATCATCTAGCAGGTCAATCCTCTTGCATTCTTTTAGTTTGTTTTTACCTATTACAAACTCACTCTGTTCTTTATATTCGTTTAATCCAGATGAGAACGAGTCATGCATAACAGAAGTTTGTTTTGCAATAAACCCCGGTACCAGTCTAGATACAGCTTCTACAAGACTCATTGCTGCAACTTCCCCGCCATTTAATACAAAATCTCCAACAGATAGTTCCAGATCTACAGCTTCGCTGACACGAGCATCAAACCCTTCATATCTCCCACATAAGATATTAAGCTCTTCAAAATTATTTGCCAACCATTCTACAATTTGTTGATTTATTGCAAAGCCTCGTGGTGTTAATGATATAGTAGCTTTTGTAATGTTTTTGGTTGGATTGTTTTTTAATGATTTTACAAGTTTGAAAAAATTGCTGTTGTTTGGTTCTAATTTTTTGTGTTCTATTTCTTTTGTTGGTTTCTTAAACAGTGTAGACACTGCATCAAATTTTTGAAGAGCTTTGAATATTGGATCTGGCTGTAGGACCATTCCGCTTCCCCCTCCAAATGGTCTATCATCTATCTGTTTGTAGTTGCCAACGCCAAAATCTTGCCTCCAGTTATATGGTTCTATTTTTATTATATCATTTTTTATACCACGAGCAACCAAGCCACTGCTTTTGAACGAATCAAAAATTTCTGGATGTAGGCTGAATATTCTAAAAAGCATTTTGTAATTTTGTTGATTGATTGATGAAGTATTCTACCTTATTATAGTGTTCTCTGTATCAAGGTTTTCCAAAATATCAATAGCTGCTATATACAACACTATCACTAGTAAAACTGTTAGAACTATTGCAATTATTGCATATATAACTTCTTTTTTATATAGTTTTCCAACTTCATCTAAAGCTTTTTTGAGTTGTTCTACTTCATCAGTCTTCTCTTGTTTTTTATTGATCTTTAGTAGTGCATTAGTAGATTTCTGGAAATGCATTCCATACAAGAAACATATAACAGGGATGAATAATAATAATGGCGAGAATGGTATCAATATATAATTGACCAAGTCCATATTCCAAAAGGTTTCTATCAGTAGAAGTGCTGATGCTATAGAGGCGAAATAAGACACTCCAGATTTCAACTTTGCCCAAAAAACAAATTTAACCAATCTAGGGTCTAATCCGTTTTGATTTGCTTTGTCTTTTTTTTGATCTGCCATGTCAACTATATAATATAAAGGAGAAGCTACGAATAAAAGTATAATTGATTCCATTTCACCGAGCATTTTTATAGTGCATTAATAATAATAGCTATTGTAAAAAAGCTCTGGAAATAGCTATAAGAGTTATAATCATAAATACAGAAATTAATATACTAACTATAAGTTTTATTATTATTTCTTTTTTTGTAACGCTTTCAACTTGCTCCAGCGCTTTGATTGTTTGTTCTAGCTTATCCTCCTCTTTTGTTTTTTTCTTAATTTTTAAGATTGCTGTTATAGCTGCATTATAGTGCTTACCGTATAAATAAGATATAACAGGTACTGCCAAAAAAATTGGTAAGAAGATGAACACCTCATACATCAACAAGCCTCTTGCTGAAAATGAATTTAACCCAATAAGTGCAGATACGATAGAAGTATAATATGATAATCCAGATTTTAACTTCATCCAAAAAACAAATTTAATCAGTCTTTTATCAAGTTTATTTTTTTCTGCCTCTGCTTTTTTCTTTTTTGCAGCTTTTATTATCATAGTTATTGGTAATATTGTACCTAATAACATTATCACAAGTAATTCTATTCCACCTAATCCAAACATATATAAATTATATGTTAACATTTTTTATTTGTTTTGTCAACGCTTGACAGATTCGCAATAATAATTTATTTTGTAGTTTGTATGACTAAAAAAGTAGTAAAACAAGAAGATCATAAGGCGCATTGGGCGCAGCAGATATATTTTTATTTAGCAGTTTTTCTTAGTATATTGTTCTTAGCTATTGGGTCTTTTCAGTTTCTAAGCTCTAATCTTAAAAAGTTCGTTTTTACAAAAATTGGAGATGCCGGTTACTCTTATATGAGAAATAGTTGTGAGAATAACCAACTGTTGAAGATAAACTATGACTACATGGAGACTAGAATCATAGATGGGCAGACTACAGTTCAAGAGTCTTCTTCTGATATGACTGATGAAGAGGTGGAGAAATGTTTGGAAAAAGTAGAGGAACAAATTGAAGAAGAAAAAGCTATCGATTATCAAGAGGATATGATGTATTCATTGTTGATGATTGTTATTTCTACAGTTGTTTTGGTTCTTCATTTGAAATACATGAAACCAGCAAAGGAGGATAAATAGGCTATATTCGTTTAGTAATTGTGAAGGTGTCTACATTATAGTAGGCACTTTTGTTTGTATTGGAAAGTACGGGCGTTTAAAAAATAACTACAAAATTATAATAAATTTCCCCCATAGGCTTGACATATATCTGTGAAAATGATAATAAAGTTATTGTTGATCTGAGGTCGCTTTGGCAGTATCCAGAGCCAATGGTGTAAGATTCACACACTTTTTATAATATTAAAAACAACTACTATGTTCAAAAAAATATATAATTTTACAAGATCGAGTATCAAAAATTCCATAATAGTTGTATTATCAACTTTGCTTTTATTGTGGGCACTTGGTATGTTGTATGTGCAAGTCTCTTTAACCGATGAAGTGTTTGATGAAGAGTTGGCTTATCTTGCCGAGCCAAGCCAGTTCGATTACGATCTTAGTTTTATTCAGATTGATACTGGAGATAAAATCTCTCTCTGGTGGCTAGAAAATGATAAATCTGATGAAGTAATTCTATACTTGCATGGCAATGCTGGTAGAACATATCATCTGATAGAAGGGTTGGCAAAAGATTACTCAGTTTTGTCTCCTGCATATCCATCTTACCACGAATCTGAAGGTTCTGTTAGCGATGAAGGGTCTTTTGATACAGCACAAAAATCCTACGATTGGTTGGTAGAAAAAGGTTATGATGAAAGTAATATAATAATCTATGGACATTCGATGGGAGGGGCAGTGGCTATCAATTTGGCAAGTAAAAAAGATAAGGCTCAGAAATTAATAACAGTTAATACCTTCAATAGTGTGTTTAGTATGTGTTGGGATGATTATGTTATAATTTGTTTGCCTGCGAGGTCAATATTTCCAAGTTCTAAATTTGCAGAGAATGTCAAAATTCCAGTTAGGCAATATCATTTTGAGGACGACAAAAAAGTGCCTTACTCAGAAGGTCAAAAATTGTCTAAGCATTTTACAAATAGTTCAGATTATAAGTTTATAGATTTGATAGCGGATACACATAGTTATTTTGATATAGAACAAACTCTTGGCAAATAGTTGTATTTACAGTGGTTTATTTGTCTATGTTTTAGTTTTTATAATTTATAGAGCTATATAATAGTGGTTTCTAGTAGGCTCTACTCTTGACAAAAATATAAAATTAGCTCAAATTGATTTGTGGATTTACGGATTCGTAGCTCAGTTGGTAGAGCAGAGGACTCTTAATCCTTTGGTCGTGGGTTCAAATCCCACCGAATCCACCATTTACAATACGGGCCCAGATATATTGAGTATCTTAGTTAGGTCGCACCTAGCAGGGTCCACCACTTTTTTATAATCACCGGTAGGTGTATTTTTTTTTATCTATATTTTGAATCCCCAGCCAAGGTTGGCAAGTTTTGTGTTTACTTTTGTTGTTTTTTGTTCGTTTGCAAAATAGGTATACCCAGCTAGCCATGCAGGGAAAATTGTACTACCCATAGAATAAAACATCAAATCAAGCTTTTCAAATTTTTCAAGTTCTTTGTCAGACCATCCTCCTTCTGGACCTACTATCGCAGATGATATATTAGCTTGTTTATCTTTGAATAAACTTTTTTTATTAACTTCTGGTATGTAACAGTCCAGTACTGTTGGTTTTTTTGCTATAATTAGTTTATCTAAATTTTGTTTTATTACTGTAATCTCTGGTTTCCATGTCAATTCCCCTTGTTCACAAGATCGTATTAAAATTTTTTCTAACCTCTCAAGTTTTACATTTTGTTTTGGCGACCTATCAGATCTGAAAATATAGATATTTGTAACTCCAATTAGAGGTATTATTTCCACCATTTTTTCCAAATAATTTCTGTCAGTTTGAGCTTGAAACAATGCCTTGCTATTTGTTTTTTCTACAACTTTTTTATTTACAATTTCCCATTCAATTTCTTTCCCTTTTTTATTTACAATTGTAATTTTACAAGTAAAGATAGAACCTTTTAGATCTGTAATTTTTATGATATCATCTACAGAAACTCTCATTACAATGAAGTGCTCAGCCTCCAAGCCAGAAACTGTTTGGTTGTTTGGTTGTTTTACAAAAAAGTACATATTAATATACAGCAAAGATTACACAAAGATTTGTAATTGTCAAAGTTTAGTACAGTTCTATTATATCGATAGTTGGAGGGTTGAGAAAGCGCATTGGCAGTCCTATTTCACCAATCCCACTGGTTACAAATATTTTATTTCCATTTTGTTGGTAAAAACCTTCGTCCATTTTGTTTTCTGTTGGTAAAACACTTTTATAAACGAACGGTAGTTTAATCTGACCCCCATGTGAATGTCCAGCTACGCTAAAATCTGCAATGTTTTTTGGAAAGTCATTTAATGTATCTGGATTGTGCATCATTACAATCAAATTGTCTTTTTCTTCAAAATTATTTAACAATTCTATCTCATCATTATCTGCCCATTTGGATCCTAGTCCTAACAGCTTTATTCCTGATTTGACTTCTATATATTTATTTTCTAGTAATAATACTCCGTTGGCAGACATTGCATCTCTTACTTCTTTAGATAAATCTGGTCCAGGAATCCCCATATCATGATTGCCCAGTACTGCATACACAGGTACATTGCAGTCTTTTAATGGTGCAAATAATTTTGTCGTTCTTCCATGGGGGAAATAGACAAGGTCTCCTGCAATAAGTACAAAGTCAACATCTTGTTGGTTTATTTTGTTTACCACCCTTTGCAGAAATTTTGCATCTTTATAAACTCCAAGATGCGGGTCTGATATCAATGCAAATCTGACAGAAAATCCAGTTTGATATTTATGCTCATGCACCACAATCATTTGAGGCTCTACAAATCTTGTGGAGATAAACAGTATACTTCCAATAATCAAAATTATACTAACAATTAGTTGCCAAGTTTTTTTTATCTTTTTTTTAACAAACAGAAAGCCAATTATTCCTAGAAATGGAAATACTAGGTAACTACAATAATATATAATAATATGATGTGTCATCCAAGCAATATTTGATTAATTAATTTGTTTTGTCAAATATTTAGAGCTTGTTTATCTTGACACAAAATATTTTTCGTGATTGGTTGTGGTATAATATGTCGGGATTTTTTGTTACCTTTGAAGGGATTGAAGGCTCTGGTAAGACTAGTCAAATAATGGGATTGTTGGATTATCTAGCAAAGAAAAATATTGATTACAAAGCAACTAGGGAACCAGGAGGGACAAAACTAGGTGGGCAAATACGCAATGTTTTATTATCTCATACTGAAGAAGTGTTTCCACCAATAGCAGAGCTACTCCTTTATGAGGCAGATAGAAATATTCACCTTCACAATATTATCAAGCCAGCTTTAAATAAGGATAGGGTCGTAGTTTGTGATAGATTTTTTGATTCTACATTGGTTTACCAAGGTTATGCTAGGGGGCTGGATAAAGAGTTGATAAAAATGCTGAATTTACTAGCAACAGAGGATTTGCAGCCTGATCTTACGTTTATATTGGATATTCCTGTTGGCGTTAGCATGAATAGAATGAGTGGACAGATGGACAGGATTGAAAAAGAAAATATAGAATTCCACCAAAAACTGAGAGATGGATATTTGGACATAGCAAGAAATAATCCTAAGAGGTTTGTAATTATAGATGCTTCTAAAAGTGAGGCTGTTGTATTGCGAGATATTCTACGAGAGTTCGAAAAAAGATTTGGTGGACAATTATAATGTTCCGCCGGATTGACAACTTGCTAAGTTCCAACGTGCTACAGCTAATGTAGCGGATGGGTTGATTGCAGTTTCATCACTGAATTGTATTCCATCAATATAATTACTGCCTCCATTATCACCTCCACCAAAATAACCATTTGTCGTAGAGTTTACACCTGAATGTGATTTTCTTCCCACGGCTAATGTAGCAGATGGATTGATTGCTGTCTCGTCGCTGAATTGTATTCCATCAATAACATTTGTTACTGCGCTTCCAGTGTGTCCACCTCCAAAGTATCCTTTAGTTGAAGAGCTTACACCTGCAAATTGTTGTCGTCCGAGAGACAGGGTAGACGCTGGGTTAATTGCAGTATCATCACTAAATTGAATTCCATCTATCGTTGTTGTCCAGTTTCCTCCGGCCCAGTAGCCTTTGGTTGAAGAATTTATACCTGCTGTCAAAGTTCTTGCTGTTGATAATGTAGCTGCTGGATTAATTGCAGATTCATCAGAAAATTTTATACCATCTATTGTGCTTTGATTAGATGGTGTATCACCACCACCAAAATATCCATTGTCAGTAGAGTTTACACCAGATAATCCCTTTCTACCTAATGATAATGTAGCTGCTGGATTAATTGCTGTTTCATCAGAAAACTCTATGCTATCTATTGTGCTTGTTCCTCCTGTTCCACCAGCAAAATACCCTTTATTTTCTGAATTTGCTGCTGCTAGTGTATATCTAGCAACTGAAAGAGTTGCAGATGTAGATGCTGTGACTTCAGAGTTAAAATCAAAGTTATCTATATCGTTTTTTGCTCCACCATTATATCCACCGCCGAAATATCCTTTCAATACCGGAGGAATAGCCCAGCTTTCACTCATAACTACCCATTTTGTATCTGACACGCAATAAAATATAGATGAGGTGGAGTTGGTGGTATTTTCAAGTTTATCTGACCCCATAGGTATATCACTTGTATATATTTTGTCATCGTTTACAGAGTTAATTTGCAGTGTTTGGTTTTCACCATTAACAACAGTTACTTTCATTCCCGCTACTGCATCTGGTAACGTGAATACTACAGTTCCAATCGCTCCGTCATTACTAAATCCATTTAGCCCAGTCTCTGCTTCTGTAGTCGTAATTGTATAATCTGCTGTTTTTGCAGTTATGTTAAACTTCTGTTCCTGATTGCCAGATAAGAGTACTTGCCAAGCAGATCCACCCCATTGGATTAATTCTCCACTTTCTGTGTCGATATAAATTCTACCTTCATCATCTGCAACCAAACCCGCTGGACGACTAACTGTATCTCCATTGTGTATACCTCCAAGACTAGCTGGACCAAGTTGACCTAACCAAGAATTTAATATATCTCCCCAGTTTTTGGTACCTTTGGCTGGAAGTTGATTAGTTGGCATAGAATTTGTTTTTAGGTTTTTTTTATTAACTGGTTTTGAGATTAAAATAATCTTATAAGTTTGATACAAGTAAAGTTAAATCAAAATTTTTGGATTTGTCAACTATTATTTTGAAATCTAAAATTAATTCTGTAGTTACATTTCTAGTATCGACTTTTTACAATCTAAAGAATTTACAAATTTTTCTACTCCATCGTGAGTTATTTCCAAAGTTGCAGTATTTACATTTGGATGAAAACCAGTTATTTCTGCATTCCAAATATCTTGATCTATTACAAGTTGGCAATCTTTTGCATATATCATAGCAAACATAGACACGCTCCCAGGGGTTACTCCTAATTCTTGTTTTAACTCATCAGCTTTGCTAAAACTTAATCTGGATGACCCAAGGTTTACTTGTAATTTTTTGATATCTAACCTTTTATCTGCTTTCATACAGACAAGGAATTTCTCACCTTTTTTGTCTATTAGAAATAGATTTTTGGAGTGTACTCCAGGTATTTGCCTGTCAATTTGCTTGGCTTGTTCTACCGTAAAAATAGCTTCATGTTGATGAGCTTTGTAATCAATTGAAAGCTTGTCTAAATAATTTAAAATATTTTTATCCATACACAAATTTTATAAAAAAATAAACCCTAAAAGAAGGGTTAAAAGTTTTAAAGGTTGGTTGACCTATAAGCGGAGTTCTGTCTAACACGGGTTGCCCCGAGGAGACGACAATTTATCTAAGCTGCCTACCAATTTTGGCATTGCACTAGGAGGGGTTTACCTCGCAGACTGTTGCCAGTCTTTGCGCGTGAGCTCTTACCTCACGATTTCAACCTTACCTGTGATCAAAGATCCATCGGCGGTGTTATTTCTGTTGCACTTTTCAGTCTCACAGTGAGACGCCCTAAGATTACTCTCGGCAGATTACTAGCCTGCCACCATTTTCTCAACTATAAAATAATAACGAATTGGGGTACATTACAAGATAAAGTTGGAGTGTCCCGACTTTCCTCTATGTATAAATACACAGCTGTCGTCCAGTCAACCACAAAAACTTATAGCCAACTTAGTATATATTGTCAAGAGGTTAGTATAAAATCTTCACTTGACGAAAAACATTTCTCATTGTAACATTATATCTATATGCTGACTATATTGCTTAGCCTTGTGTTTCTCTCTACTTCATTCTTGGTGACTGTTCTTTCTGCCAACTATGCGGTATATATGATGGAGAACAAAAAAGTAAACAATTTAGCAAAAAAAGCTAGTTCAATTTCTGATGCTGCAGCGGAAAGTATGCACACTGACAGACAAAAAGTATTTGCACCCCAATCTTTTAGTATAGAGCAATCTGTTAGTAAAAAACGATTATCGTCTAATGGGGTTTTTCAGAATACTTTGACCAAAATTGGAGGAGCTGATTACAAAGAAGGTTTTAAAAAATTTATTGAAACTCTTCGCAAAGTGCAAAAAGGTGGGCTTGGAGCTGTCAAAACATCATATATGTGGGTGATAAATACACTCAAACCAATGGATGAGACTACTTATGAGGAGAAACAAGAGCAAAAAAGAAAGCAAGTAGAGGCTGGAGAGACTATAGAAAAAGTTATCAGTATAAAGTCAGAAAAAGAGGTAGAAATAGAACAGGTTAAAATCGATGAGGAAAAGCAGGATAACACAGATCTTTTAGAAAAACTAGAAACAAAACAAGAGGGGGGTATGATTATGGAGGAGAAAGAGCAAAAGCCAGCAACAATTGGAATAGAAAAAACGGCAAAGTTGCAAAATGGAATGACAATATTCGAAAAACTAGAAACCAGAGTATTGTCCAAATTGCAAGATGTTGGGATGGAGCATTACGATATATGGTTGGAACTGGGAGACTTGTATGTAAAATTTGACCACTATGATAAAGCAAAAGAGATCTATGCTTTGGTGCTAAAACATGCAGATGGAAGGATCAAAGAAATGGCTAGAAACAAACTAATTGGCTTGAGCTAAAAACAAAAATATATTATTATGATAGGATATCTAAGTGGAAAAGTAGTTGCAAAGATAAGCACGCAAATAATTGTAAAAACTCCAAGCGGAGTTGGTTATCTTGTACATGTCAATCCTACTGCAAATTTTATGACAAATGAAAATGTAGAAATATACATTTTTGAAGTACGACGGGATGATAAAGCAGAGCTATTTGGTTTTACTAGCAGAAAAGATAGGGAGTGGATAAATACATTATTGAAGGTTAGTGGAGTCGGGCCAAAAATGGCAGCAAATATTATATATATTTTGGGATGGAAGAGGATAGACGAAGCTGTGCAGAGTGAGGATGTTGAAACATTTTCTAACCTGAAAGGGCTTGGTGTAAAAACTGCCAAAAAAATTGTATTGGAGCTAAAAGGTGTTAGTACCAATCTTGCAGAGATGAGCATAGCTGGATCAAAAAGTCAGACAATATCAGATTTTAGCGATGCGTTATCCAGCCTTGGTTACAAGAAGGGAGAGATAGTAAGAGCTATATCACAAATGAAAAAAGATAAAGTTTGGGAAGAAGAAAACCTAGTTGGAATGGTAAAAGTTGGGCTGAAATATTTGGGAAGATAGGGTTTTTCTGAATAGTATTAGCACAAAAGTAAACAACAGCGATACGGAACTACTTCTACAAACTTCCAAGTTTTTTGTTCTGTCATGCCCGCA
>JAOZKL010000002.1:13642-29012 GCA_029935375.1 Patescibacteria group bacterium
ATGCCCGCAAATGCGGGTATCCACGCAAAGAGAAATCAGTTCTCTTCTACCAATTTTTTATCAATAATTCCAGCGAAGCGGCGCCTGGTGTAACATCTACACTAGCTCCTGTGTTGTTGGTAAACTGAAACTCAAAAAGCATTTTTATATCATTTACCTCTATATCATCTAAAGAGGCAATAATACTACCATTTAGCCTCATCACAAGATCCAGACCATGGGCGCCAAAGTCAAAAGAGCCTGATAAAATCTTGCTAATCATCTTTGTAAAACCAAGAGCAGAACTAAAGAATGAAACTGTTTGGGTGTCTGGGACGGTGAAGATGTTAGAAACTGCAGTTGCTTTTGTAAACTGTGAGATAGCAGGGGCATTAGTAGAATCAGTTCTATCAGATCCGCCAGTTGACCCAGTTATTCCGTATGCTCTATGAGCAATACTCATACCACCAGACCCTCTTTCACCCGTAACTATTATCCAGAATTGATCACTCCTATTGCCCTCTGGATCTATAAATGCATTTCTTCGATTAACTGCAAACATTTCAAATATTGGCAAATCGTATACAGTTGACGGCATCATTTGCAAGCCACCTGCTACCATACCAGAGGATGATGTATCTACAACTGTTGTTCCACCACTTGTCCCAAATTCGTTCGTTAATCCTATTACTTTGACTGACATAATATGTTTGTTTTGTATCTCTAACTCAGTTTATACCACCCCCCCCGTTTTGTCAAGGGCGATTTTGTGTGGTTTTGATGCGGTTTTGCACAAAAGTGATTTTTTGGACTCGGGCTTCTTGTCGTTTTATAGGTTTCGTGGAGTTCGTAGAGGCGAGCTTGTCTCGCCATGTTCTTGTTTACCGAATTTATTCTATCATCAAAATTAGACTTGCAAGCCGTGGATACCCGCCTATGCGAGCATGACAGAACGGGGCAGGATAACAAAAAAGACAGCACATCACAACTCAAGTGATTTTTCTGGATCCCGCATCAAGTGCGGGATGACAAGTTTTGAAGTACGAAATGACAAGGGGTAGTGCGGAATAACAAGGTGAGGAGTACGGAATAACAAGGGGTAGTGCGGGATGACAACAAAAAATAGACACCAGCAAAGCCACAACAAGTTGACAAAAGATAAAATATAAAACAATTATAAAGCTATGACAAAGAAGCTGATCTATTCTCTAACCGGGCTGTTCCTTATATTATGTTTTGGTTTTATCGCAATATCTGTAAATGATTATAAGAGATCAGAGGTGGTGCCAGATCAGTATAGTCAGGATCAAGAACCTGTAAAAATTTCTGAAAACTATATGGTTGGGAAAATAGAAAAAATTCTTAATCAGAAAGAAACAGAATCTTATGGTAAAGAAATGATTTCACAAGAACTAGCAGTCCTAATAACCAAAGGAAGCGAGAAAGGTGAAAAGGTAAAAATAGAAACTGGGATGGTACCATCATCAGACAAGTCCAAAATTGTAAAAGAGGGTGAAAAAGTTGTAATAGTAAAAGTAGAGCCGCCAAAGGATTCTGGACAGACTGAGCCGGTCTATTATATCTATGACAAATATCGTATTCCGTCACTCACTCTGATAATATTGTTATTTGTTATAATAATAATTGCACTATCACGCAAGCGAGGTATAATGTCTATTGTAGGACTTGCCTTTAGTATAATGGTAATAATGAGCTATATATTGCCAAATATTTTGGAAGGGCAAAATCCGTTATTGGTTAGTTTGTTAGGGGGTTCTGTTATTGCTATTGTATCGTTGTACATAACACATGGATTCAAAAAAAGGACTACCATTGCTGTTGTTAGTGTATTATTTACTATACTGATTGCGACTGTTCTTGGTATAGCTTTTACAAAGTTTTCTAGTCTTTATGGGGTTTCCTCAGAAGAAGTTTTTTGGTTAAAGGTGAGCGAGTATCAGTATATTAATTTGAAAGGTTTGGTACTTGCTGGTATTATAATATCTTCTCTTGGTGTACTAGATGATGTGGCTTCTACACAGGTTGCAACAGTTGATGAATTACGAAAGACTGATGAATCTCTGACCACAAAAGAACTGTACAAAAAAGGTATAGAAGTAGGTAAGGAGCACATTGCATCTATGGTAAACACTCTTGTGTTGGTATTTGTTGGTGCGTCTCTTCCAATGTTTTTGATATTTGCAGCAGACAAAACTAGGCCTGCTTGGATAATTGCAAACACAGAAATGATAGCAGAAGAAATTGTGCGAAGTATGGTTGGTAGTATTGCCCTTGCCCTTGCCGTTCCTATAACAACATTTTTGGCAGCTTATTTTTTGGTAAAGAAGAAAGCAAAATAGTAGGCTATTTGACACCATATGAAGTTTTTCACGGTGATGTACTTTGAATAATAATTTAAAATCAACTCTTTGACAAAAATCATTTTTGTTTATAGTCTCTTTGTATAAATATGAGTTTGAGTAATCTTGTCAAACATGACACAAAAAAAGATAAGTTTAGCTGGTTAACTCCGAGGCTGATTGCAGTTGCTCTTACTTTGGTTGGAGCTTTATTAGCTGTTGTTTGTTTTGATCCATTGCGAAGAGTTTTTTCTGGAGAATTGATTTTGAATCAGTACATTTACAGGGTTGAATTAGAAGAAATCAGTCTTTATTTTTGGACAATTCCAATGGAAGACATTTTGATAAGAGCTTATTCACTGTTAATGCTTGGAGGATTTTTTGCAGCTTTTTTTCTTGCAATTTATCTGGCAAAACGAAATTATCTGGCAACATCTTTAGTAGATAGGCTATCAATTGGGATACTTGTATTTGGCTTGCTAGGTGCTCGATTATTTTATTTTCTGTTCCACTTAGATTTATATGAAGGGGTCTGGTGGGAAATATTCTTTTTGTTTGAAGGTGGCCTTGCAATCTTTGGCGGGATAATGGCTGCAACTCTTTATATATGGAGTTATTGTAGAAAGTACAAATTTAACTTTTACGAGCTGGGAGATGTATTTGTGCCTGCTCTTTTACTTGGGCAAATTATAGGTAGATGGGGTAATTTTTTCAACTACGAGGCATATGGACAGCCTACAAATGTTTTCTGGAAAATGTTTGTGCCGGATGCAGCAAGAGTAGCAAATCTATATGATTATACAAATCCACTAACTACATTTTTTCATCCCACTTTTTTATATGAAATAATACCTGCTTTTTTTCTACTCATTTTTATAATGTGGTTCTATAATAGGATGACGTACAAAAGATCTGGTATTGTACTTGCCACATACCTTATTGGATATGGGACGATAAGATCTATTACAGAATTTTTTAGACTTGATGCAGAGAAAATCCTTCTTGGAGATGGTATCCCTGTGCCAAAGTTTATTGTAAATTTGGTTGATTTTGTTACATCAGATAGTATGGTATTTATAGTACAGTGGGTCGAAGAGGCTGTAATCTTGCAACATATACTTGTAAATCAAATATTAGCCATTGCGATGATTGTTATTGGGATTGTTATGATCAAAAAGCGATCTGAGATCTTCTTCTTCAAGAAAGAGATGAGGGAGTCAAAATAAAAATTATTATTTAGTTAATTTATAACATTTAAACATTTTCTTTTCCATGTCTATTCCGTCTTCTTCCATAACACAAGCTCTCCAAGAATCTTGAACTTTTTGCACATTAAGGCCTTTAACTATTTCAAACAATGTTAATTCCATCTCTGAAGCTGTCTTTTTCTTGCTAAGTTTTTTCATTAGATTAGATAAAAATGAGGAGGAGTTATTGCCACCAACTCTAATATATCTATCAATACTATAAACTGTTTTTGTTTTTTCAAAAGTTTGTTTTAATTGATGGTATTGTTGCTTACACCATTTATCTTTTTCTAGTTCTTTTATAACTTCTTCATCGTTAAGTAGTTCTCTGCTATATTGCAAGACTAGTTTTTTGATTTCACGAAAATGACGAAAACCAAGAGCTCCGACAATTTCTGCAATTGGGACATAAAAACGAAGTGCCTCCAGAGTAATTCTAATTCTGCGACACTTTTTATTGATATATTTTAAGGTTCTGATATTGTCCCGGACATCGTACATTTTTGTAATAACTGCGGCGGGGTTTTTGAACATTTTTGTAAACATTGCTGTCATGTTTTCTAATGTTTTCTTTTCCCTGTCTTTTTCAGTGGAGGTTTTTGTAACAGTATCTACTATATCAGAGATGTTTTTACCAAAAAGACTTTTTATATCTTTAACGTTTACATTGTAGCCATCTTCTACAACATCATGAAGAACTGTGCTTATAAGGATATCCCTAACTTTTAATCGTGGGAAATAGGTTTTTATATCTTGGCTTTCACTAATAGCAGATAAACATTGCCTCATTGGGTGGTTTATAAAGAAATTACCACAACTGCGTAGTTGCATCTCTCCGTCTGTTACATGATATTCTCCGATAAATTTTAGGGCTATTTTCAGTCTATTTCTGAAACGATTATTACTAAGTTTGTTATAGATTGAACTGTCTTTTTTTGCATGTTTAACCTCTATCAGAAATTGTTGCCAAATCTCATTTGTCCAAAAGTTAAAGTCCTTTTGATATTCTTCAAACTCAGAATCACTTTTTTTATAAAATAATTCTCTATTTAGTTCTATTGTTATTATGTCATCCTTCAAGTCGTTATCTATCGCCCCAAACATAGCACCTTTCATTTGTTTTATTTTCTTGAGACTATATTGTATCATAATAAATACTTTTTAACAACAAACCTCTTTTCTAATTCCATTTTCAATCCATAAATCCTAAGATTTAACTAAAAAAATACTTTTTTCAATTCGTTTTACCAGTAAAAGTCATTTCAAAAAGAATATTTTTAGAATAAATTTAAGAATTTCTACTTGAGAAGCGAATTAGGAAAGAGGTTTAACTTTAAAATGGGTAAAAATTTGATAGGTTATTTTAGCCGCTCCTCTCTTGTTAGAGGGCGGTAGGCTATATAAATATCAAACCAACCTTTTTTCAATGATCTAGAAGAAAGTGTATTAGACCTTTTAACAGCACATAAATAGCTATAAATCAAAGAGTGTAAACACTGCCTTTTAGATTCTTCAAAAAAGTACTCTTGACAAAATGTTATTTTTTTGTTATAGTCAAGGTGTTACTTTTACAAGTGCTATGGAACCACCTCTTACCATCCCGAACAGAGTCGTGAAACGTAGCTACGCCGATGATACTAGAATGCAGATTCAGGGGAAAGTAGGCCAAAAGTGATTTATGATCGAACACTCCGAAAGGGGTGTTTTTTCTTGCCTAAAATATTATAAAAGCCAATTAATTTAGGGCTTTGTTTATTATTAAATATAAATAAAAAAATTGAAATGAACCACTTGACAAATTAATGCATTTATCTTTTAATCATTTCATATAAAACAGTATGGTAAAAAACGCACCAACATTAGGACAAAGATAGTGGGGATTAGTACTTAACTCCCATATATCTCAATTGATGGATCCTGCAACTGGAGGTATCAATACAAATGCAGGTAATCCAAATACTCTTGTAGCAGAAGATGAAGGATATACATTTATAGATACAAACTCTGGTAAGATAAAAAGATTTAAAGGAACTGGAGATGGTACAAATGATATAGATTGGGAAATTGCAGGTGGCAGTGGCGTAGAATCATCTGGAACAGAACCAACAACTCCAAATGAAGGAGATACATGGTTCAATACTACTACTAATGAGTTTATGGTATGGAATGGAACAGAGTGGATACCTGTTAGCTCTGGTCTTGATTATGCTGTAAACTATCAAAATCCTCCAGATTCAGAATTAGATCCTTCTTATCATCCATTAGAATCTTGGAAGAAAAGAAAAGTAATATATCAATCTACTGATATTAGATATTTTATAGCTCAGCAAGTATTTGAAGAAGGTACAAAAGATGGTATAACATTAGAACTAGATTCTGATGGTTCTACAATATTAAAAACATTTACAAAGAACAAAAGTACAGAAGAAATTGTAGTAACTTAGATTAGACATCATACATGTACCAAAAGAAACAAAACAATTACTACAGACTAAACACACCAGAAAAGAGATAAACCAAATACAATTACAAAATATTAAATACAATTTTTATGGCAGATAAATATACAGATACAAACTTGCTTTTTCCGTTGCAGAATAATAGCACTTCCACTAGTAGCTCTGGTTCCTCCAGTGGCGCAACATTCGACTCTAATATAGATAAGCCAACTGTAACCGTTACAGACGATCCTTCATATTTTGTACGATTCACTACAAGTACTTTTAGTGGTAACGGTACACACATATCTACAGACTATATTGTATACGCTCAAAGTGATCTTAACAAGCTCAATCCATTGTTAAACATTACCAAAGCAGATGAGAAGATACAATACACAGCATTGCCCTCAGATTTTGATGGCTCTACAGGAGAAACAGACTTATTTGTAGAAGCAAGGCATAAGTCTGACCTTAATGCATATTCTCCTTGGTCTACAGCTGTTAACTTTACACTTACTATACCTACACCTACTATAGATTCTATTGCAAATGATAGCGGCAACAGCCAAACTGTCATTACAACATCTGCATATACAGGAGATGGTACACACGCAGAGACTGATTGGGAATTGTTTGAATACTACGATGATGTAAACTCTGCAACTCCTGTATTTACATCTTACAATGATACTAGCAATCTCACCAGTATAACTGTTGCACATAGTTCGTTAACCGGCGGAAGTGGTAGATACAAGGTAAGAGCAAGACACAGAAACAATTTTGCAACACCATTGGTTACTAGTTATTCTAATCCATCTAGTCATTCAACAGATCCAATATTTACAGCAGAATATATTGTTGGGTATTTTGGTGGAGGGGATACTGGCTCAGCTTCCAACAGAATAGATGGTATAACATTCTCCAGTGAAACAAGAGTTGCTATATCTGCCACATTATCTGTTAGTAGAAAACAATTAGCTGGTGTAAACTCTACTACAAATGGGTATTTTGGAGGCGGGCACACATCATCAAACCAAAATTTAATAGATGGTATACAATTTAGTGATGAATCTGCAACTAATCCTTCAGCAGCGTTAATGGTTGCTAGGCGAGATCTAGCAGGCGTAAATTCTACTACAAAAGGCTACTTTGCAGGTGGTTATGATGATGCTGATTATACAACTGAAATAGATGGTATAACATTTGCAACAGAAACAGTAATTAATCCATCAGCTGCTTTGTATGAAGCAAGGTATTCATTAGCTGGTGTAAACTCTACTACAAATGGTTATTTTGGAGGGGGTAGGGATGGAGCTTTTAAAGATTAGATTGATGGAATTTCGTTTGCTAGTGAGACAGCAATCAATCCAGCTGCAGCTCTTTCATCTGCTAGAGATTATATAGTTGGTGTAAATTCTACTACAAATGGTTATTTTGGAGGAGGAAGGGGAAGCGGTACTTTTTATAATGAAATCGATGAATTTGATTTTTCAACAGAAACAGATACATTGTTATCAGCGACTCTAACATTTATGGGTGCATATCAAACAGGTAACAATTCTACCACAAAAGGTTACTTTGCCGGTGGTATCTTTGGAGATCATGATGAGATATCTGAATTAGACTTTTCATCCAAAACAACTGCGACAGCGTCTGCAACTATACCAACAGGTAGGCAATATCTTGCTGGAATGCAATCAGGTGGGATATTGTAGGATTTCTTAATTCGAAAAAACACTATGCCAACTAATCAATTACCAACAAAAGGAGCTAGAAACTGGGGTAATTTATTAACCTCTTGGTTAGGTCAACTTGGCCCAGCTAGTCTTGGAGGTATACACAATGGAGATACAGCTAGTCGTCCATCCACACCTAACTGCAGATGATGAAGGCAGGATTTACATCGATACAGAATCAGAAGAATTGTTGCAGTGGAGTGGAGTTTCTTTTGATACATTATTAACAGGAGGTGGTTCGCAAAGATTTAGCATAACTGCAAAAACTGCGGACTATACAATTACAACCACAGAGGCGGAAACTGGACTAAATGGATTTAGCAATGATGGAGCAGCTGGCACTATCAAATTTACATTGCCAGATGCAGCAGTGGGGATGAAAGTAACCATTATCAATGCGGAAAATTATTCACTGCATATAGTTAGTGTTGGAGATGATCTAATATACAATTCATCTATTAGTGATGGTGCTGAAACATTAGAAATAGGAATACGTGGAGAGGTTGCGGAGTTGGTTTGCATTAATAGTACAAAATGGATAGTTAATGTTGGTCAGAGTTTTACTGATTTTTCTACTACTACACAACTAAAATCTACAGAAGGTCTTGATACTGATGAGCATGACCATTTTGGAGGTTCTGTTTCTATTGATAATGACATAATTTTGTCAGGAGCTTACTACGCGGGTACTACTGGAGCTGCTTATTTATTCCAAAAAGACCAAGGAGGTGCAAACAATTGGGGGCAAATTAAAAAAATCCAATCTAGTGATATTTTAGCTGATGATGCTTTTGGATATTCTGTTTTTATAAGCGGTGATACAGCTGTGGTTGGTGCTATGTGGCAAGATACTGGAGGGTCAAAAACTGGAGCTGCATATATTTTTGGTAAAGATGAAGGAGGAGCGGGCAATTGGGGGCAGATCAAAAAAATCCAAGCATCAGATAAAGAGATTGATGATGAGTTTGGTCGCTTTGTGGTTATATCAGATGATATAGTTGCAGTTGGATCTCAGTTAGAAGATACAGGTGCTTCCAGTGCTGGTGCTGTTTATATTTTTGGCAAAGATCAGGGCGGGGCGGATAACTGGGGCGAAGTTAAAAAAATCCAATCTGGAAACCCGCAGTCAAATGGATATTTTGGTAAGTCTGTATCAATCTATGGTGATATTATGGTCGTAGGTGCATACGGAGAAGATATTGGAGGGTCTTTTGCTGGAGCTATATATTTGTTTCAAAAAGATGAGGGTGGAGTGGATAACTGGGGGCAGATTAGAAGGATTCAGGCAAGTGATGCAGCGGCAAATGATAGTTTTGGATATTCTGTATCTATATCTGGCGATATTATAACAGCTTCCTCTGTTGTGCAAAACTCTAGTACTGGGGCTGTATATATATTTGAGAGAGATCGCGGCGGTAAGGATAACTGGGGAGAGGTAAAAAAGATTTTGGCGAGTGACGCTGCATCTGATGATCAGTTTGGTTGTTTTTTAACCATATCAGATAACGTTCTTTTGGTTGGCGCTAGGTACGAAGATACAGGAGGGTCTAATGCTGGTTCGGTATATCTATTCCAAAAAAATGAAGGAGGTATAAACAATTGGGGGGAGGTAAAAAAATTGCAATCTAGCAGTCCAGAGACAGATGCAGTTTTTGGTAATGGGCTTTCTATTTACAAAAATACTATAGTAATTGGAGCAGATGGGGAAGACTCTTCTGGAACAGATTCAGGGTCTTTGTATATCTTCCAGCCATAATCTTGGTACTATATTTTGGAAGTTAACTTTAGATTTGAAATAGTAAATGAAAGTTTAACGTTTAACTTTAACTTGTAGATAATTAATCGGACATAATTGGACACAATCGGACATACAGTTTTGACCAATTGTTTGTTTTGAAATATAGTTGTGCATCCCCCAATCTTATTTTTTAGAGTATAAAAACTCATATCACCTCTTCTTGACAATTCCAAATAAATAATTCCTAATATGTTGTACTTAAACAACCTTTAGATATGCTTAGAAGTGAATTAGATGTATTAGAATTTTGGGATGATAACAAAACCTTTGAAAAGTCATTGACTCAGCGAGAGGGTAAAGAGCCTTTTGTATTCTTAGATGGACCTCCATTTGCAACTGGTACTCCGCATTGGGGGCATTTGTTTATCTCTCAAGTCAAAGACACTGTCCTGCGTTACCAAACACAAAAAGGTAAATATGTGCCTCGTCGTTGGGGTTGGGATTGTCATGGAGTACCAATCGAAGCTCTTGTAGAAAAGGAATTAAACATTCAAGACAAAAGACAGATTGAAGAAGAAGTTGGTATAGAAGAGTTTAACAATGGCTGTCGTAGTAAAATCTCAATGTTTGACGAAAAGTGGAGAACTATAATTCGTCGTATTGGTCGTTGGGTAGACATGGATGATCAATATCGTACTATGGATAACGATTTTCAAGAGTCTGTCTGGTGGGGACTTGGGCAGCTCTGGAAAAAAGACTTGTTATACAAAGGTTATAGGATGAGTTTGTATTCCCCGTCCCTTGGTATCCCATTATCACATACTGATGTTGCGATGGAAGTTAAGTATAAAGACGAGGTTTTGCAAACTCCGGTTACACGGTTTTCTGCAAAAAAAGAGCAAACCAAAAAACTTTTGGATAGAATACTTGTACAGGTCGAGGCAAACCTTATAGAACAACTCAAGTTTCGTGAGGAAGCAGAAAAGGAATTGAAGGTTCTAGAAAAAAAAGAATCTAAGAAGGGGATGAAGGATTTTTTACAAAAAACAACAAATCTAAAATCTCTAGAAGGGGATGATTTTGTAGATGGCCTAAAAGCATCACAAGAGTTAACAGATGCTCAAGATGAGCTAGAAATTATCAAGCAAAATATAAGCACACTAGAAAAAATAAGCGGAATTTTAAAAGATGGTAAAACATTCAATCTTTTGGCGTGGACTACAACCCCGTGGACACTTCCATCCAATACTTGCCTTGCAGTTGGTGCTGATATAGAATATTCTGTTTATTATTTATCTGCTACAGACGAGCTTGTTGTAGTTGCAGAAAGTCGTGCAATTCCTACAATTTCATTACATTTTCAGGATGCTGTAACAGACTCCGAAGAGGTTATGCAAAAACTAAGTGAGTCTACAGATAGCTCAGAATACTTTAGTAAGCTTGGTCTTGATATTACAAAAGTTGTTTCACTTACAGGTAAGGATTTGGAAGGGTTGGAATACGAACCATTGTTCGAACCAAAAGCTGAGATATCTTCATATGAGAAAAAAGCAAATCTGTTCAAAATATACACAGCTGATTTTGTTACTGAAGAGGAGGGTACAGGTATTATTCACATAGCCCCTTATGGTCCTGATGATTTTGAAATGATCAATCAGAGGAACTTGCCAATTCTAGAAACTCTTAATGAACACGGGGAGATTTTGGATACTCTTCATGTTGATCTCAAACCAGTTTTTGGAAAGAATTACGAAGATGCAAATCCACTGATAACACAAATAATAAAACGAAATGGAGGTCTTTTTGCTGAAATTGAACATACTCATAGAGCTCCTATATTTGATAGAAATGATAAAAAAGTTTATTACGCACCTCAAGATGGTTGGTTCATAGCCGAGACAAAACTGAAAGAGAGGTCGCTAGAGCTTAATGATGGTATAAATTGGCATCCTGAACACCTCAAAGAAGGTCGTTTTGGAAAAGGTTTGGAAACAGCTCCTGACTGGTGTATCAGCCGTAGTCGTTATTGGGGGACAGCTCTTCCGATATGGCAGACTGAGGACAAATCAAAAACAATCTTTATATCTAGTTTGGAAGAATTAGCCGAGCAAGCAGTCAATCCAATTTACAAGCTTATCAACTCTCGTGATCTAGATCCGGAGGTTTACCAAAATCATCGTACTGTAATTTTTGGTGACTCTCATAGTAAGTTGCCACTTGGGATAAGCGCATCACAGTATCGTAGTAAACATTTGTCAGAGGTTCGTGACAAAAATAATATAGATATAAAGAAATTTTCATATTATGCTCAGCAGATGCTAGAGGAGATAATGGATCTTTACGAAAAATACGAGGTCGTCCAAATGTTGTTATCTGATGAAGAGCAAGTTCTCTGGACTACATGGCTAAATAGCTTGCATCCAAATTCTAAGAAAAAATCTAATACATTTTATTTTTATAAAAAAGTGAAGCTAGATCTTGGTGATTATCTTCCTGTTGGGTCTCTAAGGCCGCTTGATTTACATCGTCCATATATTGATGATGTTGTGTTGAAAGATGAAATTGGAGAATACTATCACCGCGTTGAAGATGTTCTTGATTGCTGGGTAGAGAGTGGTTCTATGCCTTTTGCATCTTGGCATTATCCATTTGAAAACAAAGAGTTTGTAGAAAAAAACATGCCTGCAGATTGGATAGTAGAGGCTCAAGACCAAACTCGTGGATGGTTCCGTGTATTACATGTTCTATCTAATGGTATTTTTGATAAAGCTGCGTACAAAAATGTTTCTACCTCTGGTTTATTGATGGCCGCAGATGGTCGTAAAATGAGCAAATCTAAGAAAAACTTCACACCTCCTGAAGAGCTGTTAGAAAAAGTAGGTTCAGATGCTATTAGGCTTCATCTTCTAAGTTCTCCGCTTCTCAACGCTGAGAGTATCAGTCTTCGTGATGATGAAGTAACAACTACATTCCGTGCTTCTACTATGTTGCTTGGTAATACATCTAATTTTGTAAATTTTGTTTTGGATAGTAATATCCGTAGGGAATTACCAAAGAAATACAAACACCCTCTAAACCAATGGTGGTTGGCATATACAAAAGATTATGTGGCTAAGTTTGTCAAATTTATGGAAGGTTATAATATAATGGAGGCAGCTCGTCTTATAATCCCATATATTGATACATTTTCTACATGGTATATCCGTCGTGTCAAAGATCTTCTTTCAGATCACGGTGAGGAGGTGACAGCTTGTCTGGTTGAAACCATCAAAATGTTCTCAATTGCAACAGCTTCTGTGCAACCATTTAATACAGAGAGATTATGGTCTGTAGTGAAAAACTCTAAAGATGCAGAATCCGTACATCTTACAGATATGATAAAGCCAGTGGAGCTGGTAAAATCAGAAAAGCTTTCTTTGGTCACAATGGACAGAATCCGTGAGTTAGTTAGCGAGGCTCATTCTATGAGAAAAGAGAGGGAGGTGAGAGTTCGCCAGCCATTATATGTGGATACTAGCGGGTTAGAATTAGATGATATGTATATAGATATTATCCGTCGTGAGTGTAATTTGTTAGAAAAAGATATGACAAAGACTGAAGGGGAGGTTTGGGAAAATACCTCTGATCTTGGTATTATTCGTATAGATAAGGTTGTAGATGATGAGTTGGCTATTCTTGGTTTTGTTCGTGATTTTGAGAGGTCTATACAGAATCTTAGAAAGAAACAAGGTTACCGACCTAGTCAGATTGTTGCTATGCAGTGGCAGAAGTTTTCCATAGAGAATGAAGAAATCTTCGAAAAAGTTATCGAAGCTGTAAATTGGAAAAAACTTCATGTGGATATAACATGGGTGGAAGATGAGCTAGATCAAAACATTGCAAAACATATCAAAGTTAAAGGTCTTTGTGAGATTTTAGCTGGTATATAGTTGACTTCTTGACAATAACAAAAACCTGTTATTACATACAATCAATAATATTATGGCTAAAAAGAAACAAGAACAAGTTACTAATCAGGCACTGGATCTGGTTAAAGAGCAGATGAACGAATTTGGCGGAGCAATACAAGAAATGGAAGAATCTTTTTATGATATTCCTTTTGGTAATTCTGCTTTTCAAAACGAACAATTTGTTATAAATGGCGGGATTACCCCACAAAGAGCTTATCGTTCTGTAGGTTTGCGTGCGCAAAATCGTATTCAGGCATTAAAAGAGTCTTATTACAGTCTTCGCAAGGAAGATGTAGATATAATGGAGCTGGAAGAGGAGATCAAATCTGATGATACAAACAAATTCGAGAAGATGAGAAAAGAGATCGATTTGGAGCAAAAACTAGAGAATCGTAAATATACAAAAAAATTGATAAACGATGCAATGGAGGAGTTAAAAACTCTCTATGGAGCGTTTAAACAGTTGCCAAAATATGATAGGAAGCAGTTTGAAGACGGCGAACGAGAGTATTTCAAGAAGTCTTTAACTCGCCAGACATTGGGTGTTTCTGGAGCATTGGAGTCTCTTGATAACATGGGTGAGGATATCACAAAGTTAGAAAAAGCTAGTGCAGTTGGCCTTCCAAAGGTTATGGAGGTGTTAAAAGATGGTAAGCTATTAAAGAGTTCTAAAGCTAAAAAATAAAACTAAGTGTTGACAATTTTGATTTACTAAATTCTAATATTTATATTATTATGGGTACTATAATTTCTGTTGTTAATCAAAAAGGTGGTGTTGGCAAAACAACATCATCAGTCAATATTGCAGCAGCAATGGCAAAGTTTGGTTTGAAAACCTTATTGATAGATTTTGACCCACAGGGGCATTCTACAGAGCACCTAAATGTTACAAAAACTGGCTCTGATACAGTATTGGAAGCAATAAAGGGTCAGCCAGTAAAGTCTTGTATAGTCCCAAGTTATCTCAAAAATCTCTGGGTACTGCCATCAGATCTTAGGTTAGGGGAGTTCAATCAAGACTCACCAGAAGGCAGGCAATTTGCACTCAAAAAAGCTCTTGGTGAAGATGTTGTAGATAGTTTTGATATGATACTGATAGATTGTCAGCCATCTCTTTCTTTGCTTACATTAAATGCATTAACAGCTAGTAATTATGTTATTTTACCAGTTCAAGCAGAGTTTTTTGCCCTTGATGGGCTTAGTCAGTTAATAGTTACCCTCAAAGAAGTTCGTGCAAAATTACATCCAAAATTAGCTGTTCTTGGTGTTGTTATCACAATGTATGACAGGAGGAACAACCTCAGTGGAGAGATTCATAGTGAGTTGGAAAAATCCTTTGGTGAAGATTTATTTAAAACTACTATTCCAAGAAGTGTTCGTTTAGCAGAGGCTCCATCATTTGGCAAATCGATATTTGATTACGATAAAGATAGCGCTGGTGCAAAGGCATATTCAGAGCTTACAGAGGAGCTTTTGGTTAAACTGGGTTATTACGAAGAAGAGCAAAACGACAAATAATTTCCCCTCTTGACCGTATTTTACTTTTTTGTCATACTATTGTATATGAACAAGTCGGATAAACTGTTGAGCATTTATTTTGAGCTTCCAAAGAAGTTTAATTTAAAACACTTTGAATATTTAAAGTGGCAAGACTGGTCTGATTCCGAACTCTTGGTTATTGCATCTGATTCTGAACTAGACGAATTCAAAAAAGAATATGGACAGTTGCAAAATATTAGATTTTTTTCTATCAATGCAGGTCAAGATAAAGATATATTAGACAAAGCCAATGGATCTTACACAACATGGTTAACTAAAGAAGAGGTTTGGACTGCAGATTTTTTGACTCAAGCAAGAGCATTTTTATCCAAACACAAAAACAATCCAAAGCTACAAGTTCTTTATGGTATCGGCTTTGT
>JAOZKL010000081.1 GCA_029935375.1 Patescibacteria group bacterium
TAAAAGTCATTTCAAAAAGAATATTTTTAGAATAAATTTAAGAATTTCTACTTGAAAAGCGAATTAGGAAAGAGGTCTAATAGTTGACAAATCCAAAAATTTTGATTTAACTATGTTTGTCTCAAATCAATAAGATTAATTTAATCCAAAAACAACTGTATATTATGCCAACAAATCAATTACCAATAAAAGGAGACAGAAACTGGGGAACAACACTGAACAATTGGCTGAAACAGCTAGGGCCTGAAAGCCTTGGAGGTATACACAATGGAGATACAGCGGGTCGTCCAGCAGGTTTAACTGTAGATGATGAAGGTAGGGTATATATAGATACAGAATCTAAAGAATTATTAAATTGGGACGGATCTGCTTGGCAAATACTATTAACTGGTAATCAAGAGCAGAAGTTTAGCATAACAGCCAAAACAACAGATTATACTATTACACCCACAGAAGCTGAAACAGGTCTAAATGGATTTAGTAATGATGGAGCAACTGGTACAGTAGTATTTACCCTTCCAGATGCGGTAGCTGGGATGAAAGTAACTATTATTAATGCAGGATCTCAAACATTACAAGTGCAATCTGTAAATGATGACAAGATATATACAACAGATATACCTATAGGAGCTGTAAAACTTGAAAACAACACGAACTCCAAATCCTCCGTTTTCTATTGTGTATCAGGCACAAAGTGGATTGTTAGAGACAAGGGTGGTGTTTGGGCAGTTCCTCCATTACCAGCCAGGGGCTATCTTGCTGGTGGATACATAGCTGGCGCTCAGAATGTTATCGATGGCATAGAGTTTTCATCAGAGACAGCCATTGATCCTGCTGCGACATTATCTGTGAAGAGAAGTGACTTTGCAGGTGTAAGTTCCGCAACCAGTGGTTACTTCAGTGCCGGTTCCGGTGTTTTTGCGACAGGTAATGAAATCGATGGAATCAAATTCAGTGATGAAACCGCAATCAATCCATCCGCAACTATATCAACTCAAAGACACGCATCAGCATCTTTTAATTCTGGATTAAAGGGTTTTTGGGCAGGGGCTGCAACAGTTGATCCTCTTTCTATATCTTCTTTTATTTTTGCAACTGAAACAGCTGCTGCCTTGTCTTCAACTATAGGCACTAATAGATATCATCTATCTGGCCTAAATTCTAGTACTGATGGCTATTTTGCAGGAGGTAGGTTCAACTCTACACATTACGATGCGATAGATAATCTGGACTTCTCAACCGAGACGGCATCTGTCATTTCAACCACACTATCATCTGTCAAATCAAGAACAGGGTCTGTCAGCTCAGACACAAAGGGGTATATTCAGGCGGGAGATACAGGTGTTGATGTGTTAGATACTGTAGAATCTTTTGTGTTCTCAAGTGAGAGCATTTCCACATTAGCATCTACATTATCATCTCAAACTGAGGATTGTGAAGGCTTGGTCTCTGCAACCAAAGGGTATTTTGCAGAAAGTTACGGTTACTTTTATACGGTGGATTTCGCCTCAGAATCCATATCAGATGTTTCCTTAACCTCTTCATTGAACAGATCTAGGTTTGCTGGTTGTCAATCCAGTTGAGTATAACATTTTGAAATCTAGCACAATTTCTGCCCTTTTCAACAGCTGCGCATGCCTAGTTGCTTATTTTTATATCGCAATTATATAATTACAAATATAAATAGCTTTTCACCAAAAAACAGCTCTTGACAAAATAATATTTTTGTGTCATAAATTTGACCGTTGCCCAAACAGAATGACGGGTTCAGTAATTTTACAGTTAGATTTACAAGATTTCTTGTTTTAATTTATATTTTCGTTTACGAATTTATAAAATATTACGAGTTATCTATAGCAATACAAATTAAAGTCTATGTCCAAATCAATATCAAGACATTAAGACATCATGTTTTAAGTTTTGTGTTGGGTAAAGACATGTAAGTTCATAAAAATTTATCAAAGATTAAATCAAAAGAGTATACAGAGGATGCCTTGGGAGTAAATGCCGATGAAAGACGTGTTACGCTGCGATAAGCTTGGATTAGGTGCGAAAGCCGTTTTGAGTCCAAGATGTCTGAATGGAGAAATCCGGCAAGGGTAATGCCTTGCACGAACTAGAGTAGTATCTAGGAAATCGGGAACCCGCTGAAGTGAAACATCTCAGTAAGCGGAGGAAAAGAGACAGACAATGCTGATTTCCCTAGTAGCGGCGAGCGAACGGGAATTATGTCAAAAACTTCAATAAGTTTTGTTATTTGAGAAATTAAATTCTTCGGAATTTTTGATTGATGGTAACAGCTCGATACAGAGTATAAACCTTGGAGGGTTGTGGGAGGTTGCGTTTGGATGTATCGTCCAGAAATAGGTTACAAAATAATTATACAACAGAATCAACTGGAAAGTTGAGCAATAAGGGTGATAGCCCCGTATGTGAAATGTAGTTATTACCTGTTAGCAATTTTTCCCAAGTACAACAAGGGCACCGAGAAGCCTTGTTGGAATCCGCCGTGACTACGCGGCAAGACTAAATACATTTACTCACCGATAGTGAACTAGTACCGTGAGGGAAAGGTGAAAAGCACCCCGGGAAGGGGAATGAAATAGATCCTGAAACTGTATACTTACAACAAGTGGAAGCGGGTATTTATATCCGTAACTACGTGCCTATTGAAGAATGATCTGACGAGTTAGCTGTATATGGCAAGGTTAAAATCGATTGAGATTGAAGCCGCAAGTGAAAGCGAGGGTTAACTGCCCGCCTAAGTCGTATGCACTAGACCCGAAACCCAGTGAGCTACCCATGGTCAGGTTGAACTCAAGGTAACACTTGAGGGAGGACCGAACGGTTATCGGCTGCAAACGATTCCGATGAACTGTGGGTAGAGGAGAAATTCCAATCGAACTGGGTAATAGCTGGTTCTCGCTGAAATAGCTTTAGGGCTAGCCTTGATTAATAGTTTGCTGGAGGTAGAGCACTGAAGTTGAACAGGGGGAATACTCCTACCTGCCAACAACAAACTCCGAATTCCAGTAAATGTTTATCAGGAGTCAGGCTATGGGATCTAAGTTTCATAGCCAAGAGGGAAACAGCCCAGACCGTCGTTTAAGGTCCCCAAGTCATATCTATAGTGTAAAGAGGGTGAAATTACTTATACAACCAGGAGGTTGGCTTAGAAGCAGCCATCCTTTAAAGAAAGCGTAATAGCT
>JAOZKL010000003.1 GCA_029935375.1 Patescibacteria group bacterium
ACTGCATTTTTGTACCATCCTTTGATGGTTTCTCTAGCTGAGATGCAATTGTTTTTGGAGAAACTCTATTAACTAGTACGAAATTAACCAAATTTAAGAATGTGTCTAGTAAATGTCGCAATTCTCCATTAATCTTTGAGCTACGTGCGTTTACAATTTTTGGTCCTTCTCCATCGTATTGGATTGTTACAACAACATCTCCAAATGCATTTGTTTTTACAATTTGTTCTAGTTTTAAGAAATATTTAGCCATACTATTATTATTTTTATACTTTTTTGTGTTACTATTATAGTATACTTTACTTTTTTCGTTTTGTAAAAGGTTTATTTTTTGTTTTAGTTGCTCTATCTCTTTATCCTGTTGTTTGCTAGGTTTCTCTATAATTTTTTCTACTATTTTCTCTACTTCTACCTCTACTTTGACTTCTTTTTCTACTATTTTTATTATTTCCACTGGTTTTTCTACCTCTTTCTCAATTATTTTCTCTACAATCTTTTCTACAGTCTCTATTCTAACTTCTTGTTTTTGATTGATTTTTTTGAGCAAGTTAAGTACTTCTACTGGTTTGATGTCTTTATCTTCCCAAATTTCTGTTTTTACTTTTTCATCTTGACCTTCTAGTTTGTATTTGTACTCTTGATCTTCTTCGTCAAAAATAGCTTCTACTATCTGGTATACCTCGCCTTTGTTTTTATGGTCTTCTTTTACTATCTCTACCAATTCGCCAGATTCAAACACTTGTTCAACTTCTTCAGATTGTTCTTGTTGTAATTCAATCTCTTTCACCTCTTCATTTTTTGGAGTGCTAAATGTAACTTTTTCTTCTTTGTTGATACTTTCTTCTAGTTCAATAATTTTGTTTGTATCAATTTCTTCTTTTTGTATTTGCTTTGTTTTTTTGGAAGCTTTTCTATCATTCCATATATCCCATTTTTCATCAGGGGGGAGGATTAGCACGTGGCTATTTCTGCGAGGGATTATTTCATACTTACTGTTTCTGATCTCTTCAGGATTCATCTGTGATAGCAGTGATAAACTGTCGCGAACTTCTCCTGTCTTTAGATCTACCCATCGTTCAAAAGTTTTTTCTTTAACTGCTTTGTTTATACTATCCCATTGTTTGCAAGTACCTTTTTCTTCAGCTAGTGCTTCACTAACTCTGTATGAGATGTTGCTAAATAGGTTGCCGATATAATCTACTTTTTCTACCTCAGATTTTTTGGACGGTATTACAAAATATTCTTTTATGTCGCCGATGCCTAGTCCAATTTTTCTATATTGTTCTACAATTTCCCTTGCCTCTTGGCTGAAATTTACCTTGTCTAGTATACTGTCTAAAAACCGCAAAGCATAGGAGATAGTTTCTTGAAATTTATCTTCATCTATTGCGCCGCCTTCGTCACAGTGACTTATCAAAAATACTTCTCCAAGTGGAGTAGCTGGTTTATTTACTATGTCTTTATCCTCGAATAAGTCAAGAGTATGAGAACTTAGAGAAAACAATTCCTCAGTTAAACCTGTTTTGTATCTTTTCTTCCAGTAGTCTTGTAGCTCTGGGGTTTTTTCCGATTGTGATGCTAATTTGAAAAGTCTTAATAATTTCTGATTCATATTTTAAAATTTATCCGTGTTTGGCCAATATAATATAACAACTTTTTATCAAAAAATCTCTTTATAAAGAGAAAAACCCCTCAACTCCTCCATTTATTTCCTCCACTTTCTTTGACCTAGTTATAGCACATAAAAAACCTTTTGGCAAGTCAATTTGAGATTGTTTGTAAAGTTAGTAGTATGAAGTATTGTAACTATTTATCCACAGGTTATCCACAGGTATTACACAATAAAAACTCTCCACAGTTGTAGTGAAGAGTTGTAGGTTTTTTATTATGCAACTCCTATTACTTTTAGAAGCTTTCAGAACATCAGTCCCAAAAAATAGAGTACGACTCCTGCAGAACAGAGGATTAAGATGACAATTGCAAGTTTTATCAAAAAGTTCTTTCGATCCTCACTGCTTGGGTAATCAGGATTTGGGAAATCATTTGCATCTACTAACTCACCGTCTTTTTTTCTATAATATTTTCTTTCCATTTTGCAAAAAAAGGTTAAATAATAAAAGAAACTTTTTATTTAGTAGCAATAAAATTGTGTTTGGTCAAGAGGCTCTACTTGGATAGTAACCTTGAGCACTCCAATGCATTTTGTCATGCCCGCGAAGGCGGGTATCCACGCAAAGAAAAAACATTATTTTTCGTAGAGGCGAGCTTGTCTCGTCAATGTTTTTGAAATATTATTTTTCAACTCATTTATTCCGTTCATTTTACCTTGGTGCAAAACGAACCAAAAGACCAAGAGAGGATAAAACTTGCCTACGTTCAGACAGTTATCCTCTCAGTACTGCCCAATTTTATATTTACATTTCTTTTAATTACAAAATTGTCCCTCCTGCACTTGGTAGAATCTATTTTTGCTTTTACGAGGATAAAAACAGTTATTATTTGTTTTTAATATCTATTTTTAATTTGTGTAAGTTATTTTAAAATATAATTGGAGTACAACCCATTGACATTTTTTTTAATTTCAGTCTATATTATATATAAAAGTATGCCAGAGAAAAAGACGAAGAAAAAGCCAACAGTAAAGGTAAAGTTGTCCAAGCCAAAAACTGCAAATACAAAGAAGGTGGCAAAAAAACCTGTAAAAAAGATTATAAAAAAAGCCAAGATAAAAACGACTAGATCGGTGAAGAAATCTTCAACTCCAATAAAAACACGCAAAGCAAAAAGCAAAAAGATAATAAAATTAAAACGTCCAATAATAAAAGTAAAAAATCTTGTAAAAAAGTATGGTGACAAGACAGTTGTTGATGGAGTGTCTTTTGAGGTAAAAGAGGGGGAGGTTTTTGGTATACTTGGGCCGAATGGTGCAGGCAAAACTACAATAATGGAAATTATAGAAACTCTAATACAAAAGACTTCTGGTGAGGTGAAAGTTGATGGTTTTGATGTTGATATTTATCCGGAGCAGATAAAAAAATTAATTGGAGTGCAGTTGCAAGAAGGCGGTTTTCTTCCAGATCTTAATCTTACAGATATATTAAGGTTGTTTACAGATATTTATAATGTGAGGGTTAATATTACAGAGATTTTGGCAAAAGTTGGGCTAGTTGAAAAATCTAAATCATATTATTCTGAACTCTCTGGTGGGCAAAAACAAAGGTTTTCTGTAGCGTCTACATTGGTTGCAGATCCTGTTATTATGTTTTTGGATGAGCCTACAACAGGTTTGGATCCACAGGCTAGACACAATCTATGGGATCTTATCTTAGACCTAAAAAAGAAGGGCAAGACAATAGTGCTTACAACACATTATATGGATGAGGCAGAGCAGCTTTGTGATAGGATTGCTATAATTGATAATGGTAAGATGCTAGAGATAAATACAGCAGAAGGGTTTATAAACGAGTTGGTATCAAAAGGTTTTGAGCGACCAAAAGCCAAATTAAAAGCCAATTTGGAAGATGTTTTTTTGGATAAAACTGGTAAAAATCTCAGAAATTAATCTATTCATTTATGCCATCTAAATATATACAAAACAATTTATTTGATAACGAGGAGGTTATATTTGTAACTAGTTATCATTGGAAAATTTTCATTTCACTTGGTTCTATAATCACTTTGTTTATTAAACCTGCTTACAAAAAATTTACAACCGAGTTTGTAATTACAGACAGTAGGATAATATCCAAAAAAGATTGGTTATCGCCAGATACTTGGGAGATAGGAACAGATCAGATAGAAACAATAAATGTAGACAGGAACTTGTTGGGGAGAATGCTTGGTTTTGGCACTGTGACCATAATTGGCAATGGTGGGACCAAAAAAGTCTTTCATGATATTGCCAAGCCTCTTACTTTTAGGAAGAAGTTTCAGGAGTCAAATTTTTAGGTTTTAGACATTTTTTTGTAGTTTTCTTTGTCATGCCCGCGAAGGCGGGTATCCACGTAAGGAGGGGTTAAAATCTATTTTTGCTTTTTTCAAATTAGAAATAACAGTTGACAAAATTACAAAAACTATCTAATCTGTAAAAGTTCTTTTTATTTCTTAAAAATTAAGGTTATGTTTAGTAGTTAATTAATTGCAACTTTTTATTTCTTAAGGAATTAAGAAGATGGTTGAATTTTGTTAATTTGTCTGCAAGGTTTTATCCTTTAACTTTTAAGAAGATGACAATCTATTAAATCATCAACTCCCTCACAATACATATTTGTGGGGGTTATTTTTTTTGCGTGGATACTTGTCTCTTTGCGGACATGACAAGGCAGGGCTCTGGATCCCGCATCAAGTGCGGGATGACAACAGGGCAGTGCGGGATGACAAGGGGTAAAATGTGGGGCGACTCTGTTTGTTTTTCTAATCGTAGAGGCGAGCCTGTCTCGCCATTGTGCAGGGCGACGAAATGGGTTGTGGGATGATAGTTGGGGGAGTAGAGCAGTCAGTTATCTTGATAACAAAAAAACACCCTTGCAAATCGCTAAGGGTGCTATATATTTATATGTAATTTTGTTATTACATATCCATATTATATTCAATTTTTACCATTTCATTTCATAATTTTAACAAGCTAGAGTAGATCTTGTTTATTCTTCTCTCAGTCTTTCAGTTCTCATCAAATGTGGTTCAAAGTAACATTTTAGATCTTTCTTCTTCAAGCGATTTCATTTCACAGAACGCTTTTGCAATTTTTAATTTTTTTCAAGTGAGTTTTTGTACTCATTTGATATTGCTGTTTTTCAGTCTGTAGTAGTAATCTTCTGTGGTTTTTTTTCAAAACTCCAAAAGCTCTTTAATCTGTAATATCTCAGTCTGCTTCTCCAGTTTTTCTAAAAACTTTGCGCCATTTGTTTGTAGTTTTTGTGTCATTTGTTTTTGTAAATGATAAAAATGATAAATTACCGATTTTTTGAATCAGTACAAAACTCTTTAGCATAATTTTAATTCTTTGACAAGTTTACAAAAAAATCATATAATATTAATATGATTAAAGATAAATGGGAGTTTTATAAAGATAAAAAGGGAGAGTGGAGATGGCGACGTACTGCTTCTAACGGTAAGATGGTTGGAACATCTAGTGAAGGGTACAAAAATAGGAAAGATTGTTACAAAAATGCGATCAGAAATGGATATTCTACAATAGATGTTATGAAGCCTTTTAGTATTGTATTTTTGTTGATACTAACTACGGCAACGGTTTTGATGTGGGTGCTTCTTAGCTAAATATTTTGTCCATTAGAGAGCTTCCAAGGTAGATATATAGTATCATACCAAGGATTGTTTCTGTTATTAACATCAAGAAAAACCACTTATATTTTATTTTTGTTAGTCCTACAGCGTAGCTACCTATGTCTGATGCTACTAACATCAATCCCAGTACGGCAATTTTGCTTGATTTGCTCATTTCATCTTTTAAGTTCTCTAATTTTTTACTATCCTTTTTGCCTCTAATTTTTGCAATAATCTTATGTCCAAATTTTCTAGCTAGATAAAAGTTAAGGGAGCACCCTAATAGAGTTGCAATGGTAGAGTATATAAATCCCATCTCTTTGCCAAATACGACTCCGGATATTACAAACATACTTCCGCCTGTTAGGGGCGCAAAGGTCATCATCAAAATAGTTGCGAGTATAAACACAACTGGAGAAAACACGCCTGCAGACTCTACAAAGTTTTGCACTTTGTCAAAGCCTATTTTGTTCAGTATAGAGCCAAAAATTGTGATAATTGCAACAAATACAAAAACACCTATTAAGACTTCTCTAACCTTGTCCTTTCTTTGTTTTGCGTTATTCTTCGTCATCTTGTGATGAAGTTTATATCAAAAAAACTTTTTAGGCAATAGTTGATAAAAGGTTATTTGACAATAACTATTTAGTGTGCAACTACTTTTTTATTGCTTTTTTTTATTTTTTTAATAATATAAAATGGCCGTAAGAGAGTTTGTTGAATACAACAAAGATGATGGTGAGAAGACTACTGTCGCTGATAAGATCAAAGCTGTTATGGCAGAATTGTTGGCAGCTATAAGGTGACTTGCTTGATCTCTCGATGATCCTGACGATTGAAAAAAGTAACTAAAGACTCTTATTTAACGATAGGGGTCTTTTATTTTTATCGTTTTTGCTTTTAGTAAAATGTAGACACATAACCCCCTAATCATACTAATTATTTGTATATTTTTAGTTGTTTGACAATAACTGTTTAGTGTATAACTACTTCTTTATTGCTTTTTATTTTTTTTAAATAATATAAAATGGCTTTTGAGGGAGATAAAGACTGAGGGGGTAGTATTGACATCAACGAGGTTGTCAACAATCTTACAGATATTAGCACCAGATCCTGATTGTGAGAAAAAATTGTAGATGGAATACTCTCAATTTTTACAAGCAAGACGAAGGAAATATCTGATAGAATGGACAAGAATATGGCAGAGCTTGATGATGATTCTTAGATTCACTTCATTACAAAATTTATAAGAGCCTTTGTTGTAATAGCAAGGGTTTTTTATTTTATAATAATTTCATCAATAGACTCAACAATATCTCCAATTTCGATTTTCTTTTTGCCTTTTATTGAGATACCAAACTGTTGGTTGATGTTTACTTCTTTGACTTTTGACTTTTGTTTTTGTAATTCTACAATTTCAAATTTGCCAAGTTCTGTTTCACCACGAAATACTCTAACTTCTTTACTGCTTAGTATCTTACCTTCTTTTACCTCCCCACCAAATACTTGTATATCATTTTTTTCGGATTTGAACACTGCCAATACTTCAGCTTTACCAAGCACATCTATCCTGACTTCATGTTTTGTGTTTGCTATTATTTGCTCTTCTAGCCATTCTAATATTTCATATATTATATCGCTTTTTATTAGTCCAATGTCTTCTCTTTCTATTTTCGTTTCTATTGCGCTGTTCATTTCTGTGTGAAATGCAAGGATCGTTGCACCTGCAGTTTTGGCAAATTCTACATCATTTTCTGTAATAGATCCGATTGACTCTGTCTTTATAATTATCTTTACCTTGTCTTGTGGGATTTTGACAATGGATTCTTTTAGGGCTTCTAGCGATCCTTTTACATCAGCTTTTAAGATTACATTAATGTCTCCTTCTGTTCCCTCGCGAGATTTTGAATGATAAACCCTTCGTTGAGAATTTTTTAGTTTTATTACACTTGCTGCGTTTTCCGCATCTTTTTTGGATTTATAAACTTTCATTATATCTCCTGTGCTTGCAACTGCCCCAAGACCAGTTATTTCTACTGGTTGGCATATATCGGCTGTTTGGATGCTCTTGCCCTTACTATCTGTAACTGTTCTAACTTTGCCAGTGTGCTCTCCAAAAGCTACAGTATCTCCCACGCTTATACTGTCTTTGATAACAAGCACAACCGCCGCTGTCCCTTTGTGAGCATCTTTGTGGCTTTCTATAATTACAGCTTCTGCTTGGCACTCTACCTGTCCTTTTAGCTCTGCTACATCAGACATCAAGATAATTGTATCTAACAATTTATCTACCCCATCCCCAGTTTTTGCAGATACTGGTATATATGGTGTTTCTCCCCCCCATTCTTCTGGAACAAGTCCAAAAGCAGACACGTCATTTTTTGTTTTTTCTATATCAGCAGCTGGCAAATCGATTTTGTTTAATGCTACTATAATTGGAGTTTTGCTTAGTTTAGCCCTTTCTATAACCTCTACAGTTTGTGGTTTCACCCCTTCTGTAGCAGATACCATAAGGATGATAAAGTCTGCTAATTGTGTACCACGAGCACGCATTGCAGTAAAGGCTTCGTGTCCGGGAGTGTCTATAAATGTAATTTTTTTGTCATTGTGTTTGATCTGATAGCTAGAAATATGTTGGGTAATTGCACCTGCTTCGGCTCCAACTACATCTGTTTTTCTGATGGTATCTAGTAGCGTTGTTTTACCGTGATCTACATGCCCCATTACTGTAATTATAGGAGACCTATCAACCATTTTTCCTTCAGAATTGTTTTCAAATAAATTCTTAGAAGGGTCTATTTCGTCATTAGCGGTTACCATATTGCCTTCTTCTGGATATACTTTTACATTTAACTCTTCACTGATAAGAGCTGCTGTATCGAAATCAATTTTTTCATTCAAGGTTACCATTACTCCATTCATCATCAGAGATCTAACAACTATTCCGGGGGCTTTTGCAATCGCCTCGGCTAATTCTGCAACTGTAAGTGTAGCTGCTAAGTATATTTTGTCATCATCTTTTAGTTTCTTTGCTTTGTCAGGGCGAAGTATTTCTGTTGCTTTTAATGCAGAATCGTAGGGTATCCTTGTGTTTCTCCCATTAAATCCTTTTATCCCGTTTTTTATCCCTGTATCTCGTAGTTCTTTTATACTTACTCCTAAGACTTTTGCTAGTGTTGATATATTCATAATATGTGCTTTTGATAAATGTTGAGTACATTAACTTATATTTTATCAATTTTGTCAAATAAATACTTTTTAGACTATTTCGCCGCTACTCCTGTGAAAACAAGAATTCAGTAGAAATAATGGCACTGGGCTTTGATTTTACCGCAACAAAATAATTGCGAAGCAATCCCGCCTCTACGAAACTCCACGAACTCTTGAAATAGTCCACAAGCTTTTATCTTCGCTGCATCTGTCATGCCCGCGAAGGCGGGTATCCACGGCTTGCCAAATTAACTTCCGCAGAGGCGAGCCCGTCTCTCCATTATTCTTGAAATATTGCTTTCCCAACTCATTTGTTCCGTTCATTTTACCTTAATGCAAAACGAACCAAAAGATTAAGAGAAGATAAAACTCACCTGCGTTCAGACAGTTATCTTCTCAGTACTGCCCAATTTTATATTTACTTTTCTTAATTACAAAATTGCCCCTCCAGCACTTGGTAGTTATGGTTTTTGCTTTTACGATGAGGTAGGCGATCGTTGCTTGTTTTTACCCAATAAAAAAACTCCCAATATTATTTGGGAGTTTGTGGTTTTATTTATTCTCTTATCATATATTTTTGGACTTTTTGCACTTGTAGGTTGCATTTTTGGGTAATTGCTGGATTAGCATGTTGGAACATTGTCATAGTTCCCGGTTTGTTGTTTATAAACAGTGTGTGTTCCTCTGCAATATTACCTGTGTCAAATTTCTGGCTTTCTACGCATTGAGATAGTTCCGAAGTGGCTGCATTACATTGTTCATAGCGAAGATTGTTTTCTACGGTAGCTTGATCTTTTGGGATAGTATGTCAAACAACGAAAGAGATTATTAAAACAATTGTAGAAACAAGAGACCAGAAAAGTCAGACATGAAGCAATCACTTTTCATCTTCCATTTTTCATACCAAAGCAAAAAATAGTGACACTATTAAGAAGGTAAGGCAGATCCTTCCCACAGCAAACATAACATTAGCAGTGCCAGAAAAAATGTCAAGCAGTACTCAGCATTCTGTAAAAACCATAATATTGATGATAAAAATATAAAAACATTGTATATAGCAATACAACAGGTGGTATTAATAACACAATTTTTTGCGATGGTCAAGAAGTGCTCTTATATCCTTTTATGCTTGCCAACCCTGCAAATGTATGGTATACTGCGGTCAGAATAGGTTCAGGTATCTTTTTGACACATTTTTGTATATGATTATCGCCAAAACTAGAGCGTGGATAAAGCAGAATATTGCTCTGCTAACAATAATCGCAACGCTGTTGCAGTTGGTCGCAATAGTACTGACATACAGCACAGTAGATGTGTATGCTGCCAGTACAACCGTGGTAGCAAATGATGATCTGATGTTGTTATCGGCTCAGCCAAATGATTCTCACCGGTTTCGGCGTGCACTTGGTGCGGGAGAAGCAAGCTATGGTGGAAGTATGGGAGATGCAGTATCTCTGATAAAATTTGACAATCTGTCTTTACCAGCCAATGCGATAATAACTGGAGGTACACTACGGGTAAGGATGAAAACCAAAGTATATGATAATTTGTATGGTGTTGTTGTCAGTGGGTCTAGGATAACAAGCGCTTGGAACGGGTCATCCACATGGAATAGCTTTGGCAATGGCTTGGTTAACCACGGTACGCCGCAGTATCAAAATCCGTCAATAAATGTAGCCACAAATTACAATCTGGATGTATCTGATGCTGTAAAAGCGTGGAATAATTCGCCAAACTACGGCCTTGCAATAGACTCTACAAGTAACGGTCAAGGAGGTTGGTTTTGTTCTGTTCGTAATTATGCAACTGGTACAGACCCATCAACTGGTCGTTCATATACAGGAGGGCAGTGGAGTGATTGTACTCCGCCACAGTTGAGTATACAATATATTATTAACGAGCAGCCTAATCAGCCAGCTATAGATTCTGGCGTGTTGAACAACGGTGATACATTTGGAGGTAAAGATGAGATTGCATCTGGAGATTGTACCATATCAGATGGTTGTAATGTTGATATCAAGATTACCAACTTTGGAGATCCAAACACTCAGCCAGAGGGTGCGTACTCTCATTCCAAAATATATTTTGAGCCACAAGACCCAGGGACTGGCACTATAATTGGGCAGTTGCAAGAGATTGACCATTTAATTGTGTTGGATTTTGACCAGTCTGTATTTGTAAAAGACGGTTATTACAAAATATATGTAACCAGTTGGGATGCACAAGGGCTGAGCACCACATCCAACCCTGTATATATAATAGTAGATACAACTGCACCGACAGTTCCTGTTCTGGATGATCTTGGCAGTTTTACAGCTGGGTTAGAGCATTTGCTTATCTCTAGTGAGTCTATCGATGTGATATCTGGCGATATAAAATATGATTTTTGTAGAACAAATGCGATGGATCCTTCTGTTGTTCTTGCAGATATTATCGATGCTGACTTTGTGCATTGTTCTGACTGGGTGGATGATAACCAGTTTGGTTTTGGGTCTTTGGAGACAGAGCAAAAGTACTTTTACAGAGCAAGGTCGAGGGATACAATCGATGTTTCAGACAATACAAAATACAACTATTCTGACTGGTCTTCTATTCAATCTGGTATTGTAGATAATACCCCACCAGAGGTAAGCAATGTTTTGTTAACTACCAATGATGAATCTACAGATCAGACAGGGTTGTCATTTCGTATCTCTGCTGAGCAAATTGATGGTATTTTTGATAGTGCTACGCTGACATTTGGCACAACTGAGAAGTTTCTAGATACAGTGCAGTATGAGTTGGTCGATATCTCCGATGGTTTGACCAAATTAACCAAGCAACTGACTGGCACAGCCACAGACGATACGAACTATACATTTAGTGCCGTACTGGATGGGCTGGCAGACGATGGCGTCAATTACCTTGCAGATGGTGTGTATACTATCAAGATAACCGCAAAGGACTTGGCTACAAACACAGACATAGATGACACTGCAACTATAGTATTGGACAATACACCTGGCAATATCAACATATCTATACCAGCTAACAATGCATACACAAACCAACCAACTGTGGATATATCTGGGCAATTGACCAGTGATGATACTGCTACGCTGACATTTCAAAACCTTTCTAATGGTGGGCTAGTACAGCCTGCAACTCTAACAGAGATGTTGGATGGTAGTGGTAATCAAACGGGGTCTTACCTGATAGATCAGAGTGTAGATCTAGACAATGGTATTAACCAGTTTCAGTTTGTATCTACAGACTCTGTAAGTAATACAGACACAAAAGTAATTACAATCAATCGTGAATCAGAACAGCCAGCTGCCGTGGGATATATAGATAGCAGTTTGCTGACACAAAACCATACTGATAATGTTCTAAACAACAGAAAACCTTCTTTTACTTTTAACTTATCAGATCCAAACACTCAATCAAATGGAGTATCAGGTATAGATAACAGCTCTATAGATTTGTCTTTATTCACATCTACTGGGGATGAGATAGTGCTGCTGAACAATGGTATAGATATGTCTACACTTGGTAATCTATCAACTGATTGTGATGATAATGTAGTGCCATCTGGGGATTTTGTAACTGGTCCAAACACGTGTTTGGTAACTTATGTATTTGCAAATGATCTGCAACCTGATGATACATACACACTACAGCTGGGTATATCTGACAAAGCTGGTAACGCAAGCCAGCTAATTACTGAGTTTGGTGTAGATACATACACATATCTTGTGGTAGATGAGCCGGTAAATAATTCTGTATTTGCAAGGGATGAGATAGTATTCTCTGGGAGGGGGGAGCAAGGCGCTGAGCTAGTTATACAAAATGATTTGTTAAACTCAGAAGTGTCTATTGTCCTAAACGAAGCAAACAGCGGGGCATTTGGTTATGATATAAACGACGATGTAATAACAGTTCCAAACGATTTTATACAATCTACATTTACAATAGTTTGCGATGGCACTGCCAACACGGACTTTGACAATTCTGCAAACACAGACAATCCAGTCTGTACATGGGTTGTAACACTTGCCCAATCATCCGACAACACAACCGCTGGGGTAGTAACCAACACAAACACTATCACAATTTTGGATAACGCCGGTAATACAGAGACTGAAAACATAATAACTCAGATTGACTTGTTCGCGATAGATATTGTGATAGATCAAAGCACTCAGTTCATCTCTGCTGATGGAAATGGAAAACAAGATACAATAACATTTACCACAGATATATCCAACCCATCCAACCCAGATGATGAGGTTCTGGTTGATAACTGGACACTTACATTCCGAAACGAAGATAATGTTGTGGTTCGTACTGTTTCTGGTTCTAATTCATTGCCAAGTTCTATATTATTTGACGGCAAACAGGACGATGCAAGCTGGCTAGAAGATGGTAATTATACCTGGGAGCTGGACTTGGACACTGTTTCCAATCCTAACTTGCCATTGATTAGCGGGTCATTCCAAAATGTTACAAACAATACAACGGGTGTTTTTATTACCTCTCCGGGATCTACAACTGTTTCTTCCCCATTTGTCTCTTCCAATGGAGTTGTAAATATTTATGGTCAGGCATCCTTGCTAACAGAAACTGCACAAGGGTCTATAAGACACGAGGATATACAGGTAAAGCTATGTGTAGATACAATTGGATTGCCTGGTACCTGCGATTACGAGAAGATTTTGGACATAGATGATACAGGATATTTTAGCATCGTGGCAGCTCTTTACTCTATCAATCCTACTACAGATCATATTGTACAGGCCAGAATAATAGACAAATTTGGTAACGAGGGGCAACTGTCCAACAAGGTATATATCCGTGTCAGTCCAAGCGATCCGTTCAAATCCGTTAAGATAATACCTACATATACAGGTATCAACAATGCTTTGGATATTGCGGTTCTTAGTTCATTAGAGGATCAGTACAGCCAAGAAACTGACCCTGTGCAAAAAGCTCAGATAAAAGCAGAGATAGATAACTACCTACAAACACTAAAACAGATAATACTAAGATCTGAAGTTAGCCAGGATACTCAGTATGTATCACTTGCATATTCTGATCTCTCAAATGTGATGGAGCTAACAGGTGCAGAACTTGCCCGTGATATCGGATGGATCAACAACCAACCATACAGTTATACCAGCAATGTATTAGGTGCTACCCCAACAGATGGATCTAACAGATGTGATCAATCGTCAGGCTGCATGTGGGACTTTGCCTACCCTGTGCCTAATCTGGGTGGTGGGTTGTACAAGATAGATTTTACAGGTAAGAAAGGTACAACGATACAGACAGTGTCAGTTCCCTTTATGGTAAATGCAGATCTACTGGCAGAGCCAACGATATTTGATATCAACAAAGTGATGGGTGTAGATGACACACAAAACCTACGAGTGTTTGACAATACATACTATACCAACACAAATACAATAGAGATAAAAGGTGCTACAGATGCAGGGTCTGCGGTAGTTATCAGAGATACAATTACAAACCAGATATTGTGTAATATACCAGCATCAGATACAATCCTTGGCTTGTTTAGTTGTAGTCCAACATTGCCAACCAGTACAGATTATCAACAGTTTAGCCTCAGCCTAGTAGCAACAAAAGGGGTTCAGACAGTCGTATCTAGCCAAGATACACAATTGGTATACGATAGTTCTGCCCCAACTATTTTGGATTATGAGAATTTGAACAACAATCACAGCCAGATAATCAATACAATATTTGACAATCCAGACAAAGACTACAAACAATCTGGCAATGCAATAGAGGTAACCATAACCACGGACGAGCCAACTGCATATATATACATAGCCAACAGAGATGAAAAGTTCAGATACTCACTAGACTCTACCTCTGCAGATGGACTGAGCAGAACAGGACAGGTAATGCTAGAAGGCTATGCGCCAGAAGGCAGCTATACAGTAGAATACACAGCAATAGACTATGCAGGCAATCAGAGCGCGGGTACAGCCACATACACCCTAGACAACACAAACCCAGACATTGCAGAACAAGATACTACGAACTGGGGGCAGTTACAAGGCTTTGATAGAGATATATTTGATCAGACAACGGATCCATTGTTGTTGCCAAACTACCTACCATCCAATCACCAACCTGCAAAGGATAGGTTGATAACAATAGATAATACAGATAGTTATGTAACAAAGGATGATAGCATAGAGCTAACAGGATACAACACAGTAGATACATACATAGTCATAAAGGCTAACAATGTAGATATATCTGCAACTATAGTGGACAATACAGAATGTCTGGATGATGGTATAACATGTTATTGGTCACTAAACCTAAACCTGCCAAATGCCAGAGATACAATCAACCAAGAGGCAGAGACAAACTCATCTATCACAAGGGTAGAACCAGACAACAAAGGCAACACAAGTTACAACATCCAACTGTTCTCAGAGGATAGATCTGGTAACCAATCAGCGCTAACTAATCATTACATAGTTACACACGATACAACTGCCCCGGGGTATTTTGAGATAAACAATATATCAGATGAGGATAACAAGAGGATTGTTGATTTTCAGTTCAATGCAGTTCCTGTCAACCACAATGACTCTAGAGGTAATCTACCAGCTATCACAAACGATACAACCATCACAATAGATGCAATTACAGAGCAATACGCAGATGTAGAATACCTACTGATGTCTCCACAGGGTGGGTTGCTGCCAATAGATCAAACACAGAATCAGATACACAATACAGCAGTTGGTAACTCTATAGACTTTTTGTATAATCAAAACAAATCTTTATCTGTAATAGTATCGGAGGATGACGATGACATGACAACCAGCCAATACTCACTAACATTTACAAACTCCAGCGCACAGAATCACACAGTAACGCTAAATCTTGGAACAATAAAAGTAGGCAACGGAGATGGATACAATCCAAATATATCCAATCAAACAGCGTTACAACAAGAAGGGGTGTACACAATATGTAAAAGATCAGCTGATAGCGCAAACAATCAATACCCACTGGACTGTTTCAATCTAGAAAGAGATACAACATCACCAACACAACCCAGATACTCCGGTGGTATGTCTGGACTGTATCAGATAGTAGGTACACTACAGGGAGAGGCCTACACTACATCACCCACCTTTGGAACATTGCCAAGTAACAACCCACAAACAAAAGTTCTCAAATACCTAGACATCAATAACGACAACGACTGGGAGCGAACATTTACATTCTGTAGTAATCTAACCGACAGAGCTGGCAACAAATCCAAATCATCTTGTTTCTCTGTAACTACACCAATACGACCACCTAGGGATGGGGAGTGCCAATGGACTGATGAGATGCAACAATCTTACAACGATAATATTAACTCAGAAGATATTGAGCTTGGTGACTTAATCGATCAGATAGGCTACTCAAAATCTTGCAAAACATATGCAGCAGATGAGATAATGGAGGGGATTAAAAATGCAAATGATAATAGAAGAGAGGCGTTGCAGTGTATAAGAGATAGGAGTGTTGATAGATACAGAGATGAAACAGAGTTTGTTGGTCCAGTGCCTGTTGCTCCAAGTTGTGATGATCTAACTCAGTATCTTTCTTCAGGCGATCTAGATATGGAAGAAGATTACTATACAGGATCTCTTGATGAATATAGGAATCAGCAGGAAAAGAGGTCTTGTGTGCAAGATATAATGGACGATGCACAAGATTCTAGGGGTAGTTATTCTAGAACTGAGGAAACAGAGCGATTGAGGGATGATTGTTTTGGTGGAGATATGAGTGACGAACTCTACAATCAGTACTATGGATATTTTGATGATATTAGAGAGCAGAATAGGAGGGGTGATGTAGGTAATTGCACTGGTATAACAAAAATCCCTATTATTGGTTGGATTGCAGATAGTGAGTGTGCAGATGAATGGGTATTGGAGCGTTCTTTTTTCTATCGTGATAGTTTTTCTAATTTAATAGGTGACAATACAGGCCTTAGCGGGGATGGTCTATATGGTGATATCCTTGGTATTGAACAAGGTATTGATAATTACTTTACAGAGCTCGGAAACTCATTTAATGATTTATTTACAAGAGTATCTATAATGCAAAGTGCTATTAGTGACTTTTTGATTGGATCTTTGCTTCAGAAGAATAGTTGGCTGGACATTGTTAGTGCACCGTTTGATATTATCTCTAGTTACAATCAAGATGTTTTAGATTATGAAGAGGCTTATGGGGATCTAGGTGATATTCGCGATGATCTTTTCAATGTTGGAACATTTGCAGGGGCAATCACCATAGCAATATTGACAGGTGGCGCGGGCTTGGGGTTGAGCGCTGCCCTTGGAATCTCTGGTCTTGCGACAACTGGTTTGACAGCTCTTATCTCGATCATTGGGGAGGGGGTGTCAGGATATTTGGTGCAAAAATATTCAACACAAACAGGTATTGGTCAGATAGATTATCTCGCAAGTATGTGTGCAAACCCTGCTATACCATATGATGCAGATGAACGATCCAAAATATGTAACAGTGGAGAGCTCGACATAGAAGCTTATAGAGACATACATGGTGCAGATGACCTATCTGTACAGCAGTATTATTGTGGGGTAGATGATTTTAATCTTGATTGCGCAGGAATGATAGCTTTTTTTGTAGCTATAGAGTTCATCCCATTTGACGACTTCATTAGATTCAAAGCTCTCAAAAATGCAGATAATTTCACAAGAGTTGTAAAACATTTGGACGATATACAAATGAGCAAACTCTACAAAAACATAAAGGCAAAAAACCTAGAACTAGGTATAGACACACCGGCATCTATAGTGAACAAGACTGATTTTCAGGCAATGACAGATTTTGTCAAATATATGGATGATACAGGCACTGTATTCAAAATAGACATAACTGACCCAAGCCCAACAATAATTACATTCTCTCCAGAAGAGGTAATTACAAAGATCAACAACAACCAACCATTAGTACAAAAATATATAGATACAAACTTTGGTAATGGGTCGTTTGCAAACAGTTTTGATTATGTAACTGATGCACAAGAGCTGTTCTACAAACTACAAAGATCCAGAACAGCAATATCACAAGCAGACGAACTAAGCGCAACCCTAGGAGCAGACATTTATAATAATAGATATACTAACCTGATAGAACAAGGAAGCCTAGATTGGGATAGTTTTGTAAAGAAGATTGAATTAGACAACAACACACTGAGCAAACTAACCAACGCAGTAGACATAGATGGCAATAGATTGTTAAGCAACTCAGACATACAATACCTGTTTGATAATGTGCCAGACTCGGCACAACTTGCAAGGTATGCAGCCTTGACAGAAGAGGTTTTAGTTCATAGTGTGCAGATACTCCAAAGCAATGGTAATCCAGCTAGGACTTTGAGGGTAACCACCAGAGATGGTAAGGTTGTTTGGTTGGAGGGGGGTTGGCTGAAGGGTGATGTTAGGCCGGATGGAGGTGTTAGTATGAGTAATTCTGGCTGGAAGCATATTAATGAAGAGATTAGAGATTCTGGATTTACCAGAACAGAAGAATTGGTTAGAGCTGGTCTTGCTAGTGACTCTGAAAGTGTTATGGATTTGATATTTGATATAATCGAAACTGGCACTCAAACGCCTGCAAGTCCATCTGGAACGATTTATAGAAAATCAGTAAATGGTAAGAACCCTTATGTTCTAGTTTCAAAAAATGGTTATATTGTTACCATATCGCCAAACTAATTTTATGTCTAAATATATTATTAAATCAATTGAAGATACTTCAGGGTATGAAGGCGTTGCTTTTACTCAAAAGGTTGAACTTATTTCTTCCAATGGCAAATCCGTCTGGTTTGAAGACAATCTCATGTTAATAAGCAAGAAGGATAGAGGTCTTCCTGAAAAGCTAATTCCACGACTAAACGCAAATGCTTTTTATAATAATGAGAACGAGATATCGAAAGAAGAAAAGAAAAGAGTTTTAAAGTGTCGCGTTGTAAATACTAATGAAATGCTTGTTCAGTACGAGGGTTTTGAATGTTTGGTCTCCGACGGGTTTGAAGGTTTTAACGAAGGTGATCTTATTTGGCTTTCTGTATATTTAAAAGATATTGTTAAGATCTAAAGACATATCCACTGTCACAAAGAGTTGGGGTGTAGCACCAAAAACAATCTTCCCAAGAAACTGGACAGTTGACGATATTGCTAGGACTGGGGGTTGTGCTATGGAAAATCCTGAGAAGTGGTATAGTCATAGGTATAAAGATAAAGCAGAGACCATTGTTGATGGATTTTTTATCGATTATAAGGATTTAACAATAGCAGTGTATCTTGACAGTGACAGAGTTTTGCAGTCAATGTTTCCAAAATATTAAAAAGCAGTGTCTTATGAAAAATGATATAATGAAAGAAAGAAAGCTAGGTGAGTATGATTATTTATACTATAAATCAATTAGTGTTAACGGGCTTATAATAGTTGTTGGAGTGCAGAGTGATGAATTATTTTTGGCATACAGGCCAGATCCTCCTGATGGAGTTTTGAACAATCCTTTAAACAGATTAACATTTATAAAGGTAAATGAAAACGATAATGAAATATTTGATTTATCTCATAACCTTGGCAATATATTCTTTGACGCAAAACCAGAATATTATTATCAATACATACAACAGATACTGGATCCGAGTATTCAGGAAGATTTTAAACCTGGCTTGTGGGGAGGTTTTGGTGGTGAAATGTACAACGATCGTCAAACAGGCGGATTTTATTGGACAGCAGTCGATGGTATATACGAAGGTAATCTAACTCATTCAGATGGTATCAACCTATTCTATAATTACTTCAAAGCATTCGAGATATATGTCGATGAATACTTAGACTCATCATATCAAGAAAAAGAATGGTACAAACTATTCAAGCAAGAATTGCCAAATTTAGAGAAAGTATACAAAGACTTGGTTAAAAAAGGTGAGATAGTTGAGGTTGATATCGAAAAAGAGTAGGGCTCGAGACAACAACACACTGAACAAACTAACTAACGCAGTAGACATAGATGGCAATAGATTGTTAAGCAACTCAGACATACAATACCTGTTTGATAATGTGCCAGACTCGGCACAACTTGCAAGGTATGCAGCCTTGACAGAAGAGGTTTTAGTTCATAGTGTGCAGATACTCCAAAGCAATGGTAATCCAGCTAGGACTTTGAGGGTAACCACCAGAGATGGTAAGGTTGTTTGGTTGGAGGAGGGTGTTGCAATTGGAAAAGATGGAGTTGATTTTGGAATGCTGCATATCTGGGATAAGCATCATCCAAATGGCGCAGGATTGGCAGGGGTTGGTGGTTCACAGTTCCCATCAAACTACACAAAAGATGATATATCAAATGTGATCTTTGAGGTGATAGAGGCTGGAGAGACTTTGCCACTGAATCCAAATCATCCAGGTAAATATGTTATACAAAAAGAAATTGATTTTGGTAGCGGGGTGTCAGAAATCGTTAAAGTTGCTCTCGATGACAGTGGAAATATTTTGTCAGCATTTCCGTTGAAAGATATAGATTAATATAATTATAAATACGATATGAGTAAAGAAATTAGGCTTGATATTGGTTATCTCGATTTCGTTTTTCAAAATGAATTCCGAGGAATATTTAAGAACTCCGCAGGAGTTGTTAACTTGTTAGATGTCTACATATCATGTAAAAAGATGTGTAGGTGGGTTGAGAATTTTTTAAGTATAGGAGTTGAATATAATGACTTGAGAATCAAGATAGAACGAACATTTGATGACAACGGAGATTCAACCTTGCGATACATCGAAAGAGATAAAACTAAAAAAATTGTAATTGATATTGATAATATATCCAAAGATAATCTTCTTGATAAAGCAAGGTCTTTTTTCAAAAAAATTGATGAATTAAAATAATTTACAAAATATTATGCCTATAAAAATGCCGCCAGAACCAGATACAAAATTCCCTTCTGGTTGTTCCAAACAAGAAATAATTAATATTATATTTGATGTTGTTAAAGATGGTAAAAAACTACCTGAGCATAAGGAATATCCAGATATCTTTATTATGGAAAAAAATATTGATTTTGGAAAAGGTCGAGAAAGCGTTGTGAAAGTTGTTATTCAAAACAGTGGTAAGATTCTTACAGCATATTCTATAAAAGATTTCAGTAAACAGCCTGTAAACGGGAGTTTTGTTTCAAGAATAGTAAAGTTTTTTAGTAAGAAAGATAGGTGAGTATAATTACATTCTCTCTAGAACAAGTCCTAATCAAAGTAGAATGGAAGTTGACATTTTGTAAAAAACTAGATTGATATTATAAATATTATGAAAAAGAACAAAAAAGTGAACAGCACTAAAAAACAATCAACAACAGGTGAGTTGAAGGTGGCTAGTATTGTCAGTTATATATTTTTAACTTTGTTAATCATAGGATTCTTATCGACACTTGTTTTCTATTTAAAAATAAAAAGCGATCAACCTTATAATAATGTAGATAAAATCGAAGTTGAGTCATATGAAGTGGTTTCTGAGATTCAAACTATTGACTCTGCATGTAGTGATAACAACAACAACAACAAAATAATTACCGTAAACGCCTTCCCTGCTAACTTTTCCTGTGATTTAAAAGAAGGGGAATGCGATGTAGATCTAAGGGAGGTTGATTTTCATAGTTCTGATAAAATATCTTCAGTTTTTAAAATTTCTAATGAAGGAAACTCGATGTATAATAACACTGATCAAAAAGGTTCAGAGTATTTTTCAATTTATGATAAAGACAACCAGTTGTTAAGTTTAGAGCACGATGAATATGGTGCTTTTACAGGTGTTCTTAGTAAGACAAAAAGCTCGTACAAGAACTGTGTTTTAACCGTTAGTTCAGTTGAGAAAAGTGTAGTTAAACAGCCTTCTCCAAAAAACGCGGCTGAAAAAGGTTTTTGTAAGTCAAGCAATGAAGGCGAATATGTATATCTTAATGGCAAATTCTCCCTCCCTATGTTTATTTACATGCTTGGATCAACGGTCAGAATAGACTTTGAATATACTGGAGGAGATATTGATGTGAAAATGAATTTGGATAAAAACAAGACCAAGCCAAACACAATGAATGAATTGCCAAGTAACTTCACTTATTACAATCTCGTTGTTAGAGACTATAATGGTAAAAAAATTAACAGCTCGAAATCTGTTAGAATTGAAGGCTCTTATAAGCACAGTGAAGCAAAAGATGGAAAAGATAGTTGCTATATAGCCGTTTCTAGAATATCACAATAATTATAATATTAATAATAAATATATGTTAGGTTTTAAAAAATATTTCTTGTCAGCTATCGTTAATAATTATGCTGACTTTACAGGCCTTGCGTCTCGCAAGCAATATTGGCTATATATTCTTTGGCGTACAATTATTTTTACAATTATTGTTTGGGGGGCTGTTCTGTCTTCGTTCATATATAATATTAGTGAAGATTATGATTTTTCGATGGTTTGGGGGATTGTTTTTCTGGTTTGTTTGTTTGGTATATTAATCCCATCAATTGCTATCACTGTTCGTAGATTGCGCGATGCAAATCTTAGTGGTTACCTATATTTCATAGTATTAGTGCCTTATATCGGAGCTGTGGTAATATTTATTATGACTTTACTTCCTTCAGTTAAGTCTGATAACCGATTTATAACTGTCAACAAGTCTGAGTCTGAATTAGAAAAACTAAAAAAAGAAGTAGAAGAGTTGAAAAAGAAAATGAAGAAAAATTAGAAAAGATATTATATAATCAAGCCTTGTCCGGAAAGAGCGGTAAGTATATAATGCAGCAATTCTTGTTGTGACTATATTTTTGGTTATCAAAAATAACAACTCATATCGATTTATTGTTACTGATAATATATAACTAATTTTTATGCTTAAATTTAATAATAAGGTTTTACTAACTATTTTCATACTGTTTATAATTCTGTCACTCTTCTTCTCTATATGGATGAGGTCTTCAAGTGATAGTGATAATCATGTAGAAAATATCATAGAAGATAACTATAGCCTGTTCTCAGATGGCAGATCGACTTTTGCTTTTGAATATCCAAAGAATTGGAGCATAGAAAAACAATTTTCAGAGAGTAGGAAAATTACAAATGATACCATAAAAGTGAGTTCAGAAGAAGGTTTTGTTATAACTTTTTCATCAACTAGGAGTATTTATGATGAGGCTGATAGTTATAAGTCAGTTATTGGCTACAGGTCTAGTGATTATGAGGTTGTAGAGACTGAAGAGTCTCATTTTATTTTTCTAAAGAGTGGAATAGTGAAAAACAATCCTTACACTGCAGGTTTTGATAATTATTCTTTTGTTTATCAGGTCGTTGATAATGGCAGTGCGATGAGCGATATTGGATATTTTAAGCACGGTGAAGAGAATCTGTCTTCTAGTCAGTATATGAATATTAGAATTAGTTTTGCCAGTCAATCAGCCTATAATAACTGGAGTGAATATAAGAAGTCTTTGAATGTAGTTTTGATGACACTTAAAAGCAACTCTAATTTCTCAGCTTCTTATGAGCAACAGCCTGACAAATACTTGAAGTACTCAGAAAGTTTATTAGGCAATAATGCATATAGCTATCCTTACTCATCGTCTAAAGAAGGTTTTTTTGATAGAGATTGTTTTGTAGTTGAGTATAATAACATGTTAATTGATGGTGACTTGATAGCTAGCTTGGTCTTTGGTGATAAACATAGGGAGTTGCTGCTAGATAATATGGACATATACAAGGATACAGAGTATTTATATAACTTAGGCAATCTTATTGAGACTAGTCTAACAAAGGGCGATAGCTTTAAAGCGTTGAGCGTTTGTAATTTAAGCTCTAAACTAGACTTTGCATTTGGTTATATATATAACAGTGAAACATCTGAACATGTGCCTAGTATTTTCTTTGTTAGTGAGGGTGTCGTGAGTTCTTATAATGACATTTGGTTGTATAGTAACAGTATCATGGGTGGAAGTCCGAACTTTTGTGAAATATCTGAAGACGGTGGTTTAGTAAGTTTTGAATGTTTAAGTTCATTTGATTTTAATACTGATCAGGGTTATTACAATCGATACATATTTGATACTAAAAACAACACATATAGTTTTGCTGAAGATAAAAACTTCTAAGTATTCTTGATAACATATTTACGCTCTATGTTATTGGTCACTAAACCTGAACCTGCCAAACGCCAGAGATGCAATCAACCAAGAGGCAGAGACAAACTCATCTATCACAAGGGTAGAACCAGACAACAAAGGCAACACAAGTTACAACATCCAACTGTTCTCAGAGGATAGATCTGGTAACCAATCAGCGCTAACTAATCATTACATAGTTACACACGATACAACTGCCCCGGGGTATTTTGAGATAAACAATATATCAGATGAGGATAACAAGAGGATTGTTGATTTTCAGTTCAATGCAGTTCCTGTCAACCACAATGACTCTAGAGGTAATCTACCAGCTATCACAAACGATACAACCATCACAATAGATGCAATTACAGAGCAATACGCAGATGTAGAATACCTACTGATGTCTCCACGGGGTCAGCTGTTGCCAATAGATCAATCCCAGAACCAAATACACAGTATAGCAATTAACAATTCTATAGACTTTTTGTATAGTCAGAACAAATCTTCTTCTGTAGTGGTATCAGACGATGGAAACAGTCAGTCTAGTGCATATTCTTTAATATTTACAAACTCCAAAACACAAAACCATACAGTAACGCTAAACCTTGGAACTACAAAGGTAGGCAACGGAGATGGATACAATCCAAACATATCCAACCAAACAGCGTTACAACAAGAGGGCGTATATACAATATGTAAAAGATCAGCTGACAGTGCAAACAATCAATACCCATTGGACTGTTTCAATCTAGAAAGAGATACAACATCACCAACACAACCCAGATACTCCGGTGGTATGTCTGGACTGTATCAGATAGTAGGTACACTACAGGGAGAGGCCTACACTACATCACCCACCTTTGGAACATTGCCAAGTAACAACCCACAAACAAAAGTTCTCAAATACCTAGACATCAATAACGACAACGACTGGGAGCGAACATTTACATTCTGTAGTAATCTAACCGACAGAGCTGGCAACAAATCCAAATCATCTTGTTTCTCTGTAACTACACCAGTTAGACCACCTAGGGATGGGGAGTGTAGTTTGGATGGTTATGTTGATGAAATAGAAGAGCAAGCAAGAAACCAAAGAGATGGGAGAAATTATGGCGCAACAAAAACTATAGTAGATGGGGCAAAGAATTTGTATAAAAATATAATACCGCAGAAATCAAGAGAAAAATTAGAGAGTAATCCTATCATAAACAATCAAGCAACTAGAGCTGTTGGAAAATTTGCAAAGAATAAATATGAGGAATGGGGTAGAAAGGCTAATTCTGATTTGACATTGGGAGATTTAGGAGTTTCACGATCTTGTATTTACTATATGGGAGATTCTTTATCTTCTCAATTAGAAATGGTAATTGATGAAACAGTTGAGAGACAAGATGTTTTTGCTTGCTACAATAAGGAGGTTAATCGTTTGAGTAATGGAGGTAAAGATTCAAGTGGAATAAGAGAGTGTGGTATTGATAAATATATATCAGAAGAGGATTACAATAATCAGCTTGAAGAAGTTGATAATATAATAGAGTCAAACAAAAAAGTAGATGAAGCTCAAAGTTGTCTTGAAGAGTTGCTCTTAGATGGCAAGTCTGTAGATAAGTCTGTAGATAAATGTTATGCACCTTTGGAGTTAAGTGAAGAGGATTCAGAGTATATTAAAGATTCTATACAATCATCTATCGAAGATTCTATTGAGAAACAAAAGAAAGAGATAAGTTGTGATGGGCTTTGGGACTGTGCAAAAGATACTGGAGAGTCATTTCTGAAAGGATTGGGCAGTATCCCAATGGGTATAGTCGATTCTTTCGATTTGCTGTTTCATCCTGGTCAAGCACAGTCTATAGGTGATTATATCTTTAATGGTGTGCTTGGAAGTTTAACTAGTCTTGTTTCTGCTATTGGTTCAATAGCTATGGGTATTGCAGTTGCGTTCCCACCAACCGCTCCTATAGCTCTTATGGTTTCTGGTTTTGCATTTTTGGCTGCGGCTGCTGTAGGAGGAGTTGCATTGGTAGGTAATCTGTTTATGGATATGGATGGAGGGTTTGAGATGAGTCGTGAGAATATAAATGAAAAGATGAAGCTGATGATGTGTGGATCTGATGGGGTTTATATCGGAGACCTTGACAATGATGGAGATAAAGATGTAGATATAGTTAATGGAGCTTCATGTGCTGGTAATGTGGGTTCCATTCTGGCAACGATTATTGCAGGTGGTAAGATTGTCAAAAAAATCCCAGCAAAATACAAGCCAACTTTACCTAGTAAGCTTCATGATAGATTGTTCAAGTCAGATATCCCAGATTGCACAACCTGTGGAATAGGTGGTATTGGATTGGGGGAGGTGTTTGGGAGGGTGTTTAAAGATTCTGATACATTTTTATCTAAAAGCGGATATACAAAAACCAAATCTAAATTTAAAGGAGCTTCGATGTATAGAGATAAGAAAGGTTTGTGGTATTATCGAGATACATTCCATACTGGAGAATCTGCTCATATTGAAGTTTTTAGTAAAAATGGAAAAGTACACTTGGGGGAGATGAAACCTGATGGAACATGGGTACCTAATTCTGCTGATTCGTCAAAATCAATTGCAGATACAATTAAATAATCTTTTATGAACCAAAGACAATGTGAGAATATTATAAACAGTAACTTTAAAGCTGTGGAAGACAGTTTTATGTATTTTTTGCACGAAAAGTCAGTCTTTAAAGAAAATAAATATGTTGAACTTTGCAATGCAATAGAAAAATCTGACAATAAAGCATTGCTACAAAAAATAATACATACATATAGATATATAATAAAAAATATTACACATCATTTTAATAAAGACGATCTGTTTGAAATAAAAAATTTCGATAGTGATATTGTGGAAAAATTAGATGAATTAGATTATTCTCTAGATGTTTATATTAAAAAAATATGGCTAAACTCCTAATAACCCTATTCTTACAAAAAACTTACTGCTTAAAGACTAATAATTAGAATCAGTCGGTTTAAAAATTTGACAATCTGGCAAATACAAAGTTAGAATATCAATCAGCTCAAAAAAATCCCAGCAAAATACAAGCCAACTTTACCTAGCAAGCTTCATGATAGATTATTCAGACCAGATATCCCAGATTGCACAACCTGTGGAATAGGTGGTATTGGATTGGGGGAGGTGTTTAAGGGCTCTGAAACTTTTTTTTGGTAATGGTTGATTATAAAAAATAAACTAATAAATATGTCTAAAAAAAGAATAATTATAACAACGTTGATAGTTTTTATTATAGGTAATTTCTTCGCTCGTGTTGATTTTACATACTATACTAAATTACAAGCAATCTCATTTTTTGTTGGACAGGTAGTTTTTGCTTTGCTAATTGCTTTGCTAATAGAGTTTCCTAGATATCTTGTTAAAAAAAGAAACAAAAATAAGCTGGCTGAGGTTGATACTGCGAAAAAATAGGTAATCAAAAACCTAGAACTAGGTATAGACACACCGGCATCTATTGCAAAGAAAACTGATTTTCAGGCAATGACAGATTTTGTCAAATATATGGATGATACAGGCTTTGTATTCAAAATAGACATAACTGACCCAAACCCAACAATAATTACATTCTCTCCAGAAGAGGTAATTACAAAGATCAACAACAACCAACCATTAGTACAAAAATATATAGATACAAACTTTGGTAATGGGTCGTTTGCAAACAGTTTTGATTATGTAACTGATGCACAAGAGCTGTTCTACAAACTACAAAGATCCAGAACAGCAATATCACAAGCAGACGAACTAAGCGCAACCCTAGGAGCAGACATTTATAATAATAGATATACTAACCTGATATAGAATTATTATAGTTGGAGAGGCGGACTTGTGCGTTAGCTTTGGTCAAAAGTTGTATTATATCTCCAGCTAGCATTTTGTATGCAGCAACTTGACCACCTTGCAAAAATATGATATATTATTATATAGTTAAAAACACTAAACAATATCTATATGGTTAATCACGAAAAACAACAACCTAGCAGTGAGAAAAATCTTCAGAAAGAAACAAAACAATTAGATCCGAGTAGCAATCTTACATCTAGACTCAACTCTGTCTGGAATAAGACAAAGAGAGGGTTAAAAGTTGGAGCACTTGCTACATTTTGTAGTGTTTTGCCATTTCTTGGTGGATGTGGGACAGAGCAGAAGAGAGCAGAGAAAGTCTTTAGTGAATTACCGGCAAACCCTCCAGCTGTAGAACAAATTATACAGAGTATTGGATATGAAGAGCAGGATAATAACGAAGAGCCTGTCATAATGAAATCAAGTGATTACAAAATGGATATTAATGATGGTAATTTGTCTGATGAGGACAAAGAAATGTACTTGGCTGATATAGTCAGAAGGGCAAAAGAAGGCAGCTTATCCAGATCTTGGGATCAGAAAAACATGAAGAGAATTTGTAATGAGTTTTTTACAAAACTAGCTGATGGTGAGGCAAGCAAGCTCGAGCGATACAACACCTGGAAAGATTACGGTTATATACTAGAAGACGTTGGCGAGCTAAACCCTGCATACAAGGATATAGAGAGATATGCATATAATATCTATAGTGAAACAGAGGGTATGATAGATGCAATTGTAGAGCAGAATCCAGGGGCTGTTAACAGCTGGATTGCCTCAGAGTTAGATTCTCTTAATCATGAAAAGAGAGTCCTCGACAAGGCTCGATTAAAGGAGTATTGGACTACTCGCGCTTTTAGTTTGATAATTAAGAAGTATGGAGAGAGCGGGCTTGAATACGTTATTGATCTGTTGAAAAACAATTCCGGTGTTTTCAAAGAGAATGATATCTTTCCCTTGATACTTAGAAGTTTTGAATATGATAATAGTAACCCTGTAAGTGTTGGGATAAGAGAGGCTCATGAACAGTATAAACTGGAAAATGGAGGGGTTGGGCTCTACATCGAAGATCAGACAAATTAACCCCTTGCGCAAATCCGAAAAGTTCTTTATACTATATGCAATAACATGCGTATGGTATTTTTGAAGAAGTTTTTTGCAGTATTTTTTATATCAGCAATGGTTTTGGCTGGTTTTTTGCCAGCTATGGCTGT
>JAOZKL010000029.1:0-9301 GCA_029935375.1 Patescibacteria group bacterium
TACTATTTTGACAAGAGTTTAATCAAACTTTTTTGCAGTTTTGTTTTCTGCTTCTCCGCTTTATCTCTATCTTTCATGGATATTCCAGAATCATCGAGCAGTCAATTCAATTCGGTAATTTGAATGTTAATTCAGTTAATTTTTGTTGCGGTATCCTCTTTCGATCACCTTGGAATTATAATCGTTTTTTCCATAATTATATATAGTAAAAATATAAAAATAGGCACACAAGCCTGTTCATATCAATAGCATAATTTATAACAATTTACAAGTGGTTTTTATCTTCAGTAGATAATAAATTCTTGACAAAAGCCTTAACTTTGGATACTAATAATATCTATGAAATCAAAAAAAACTTTTTTAGGAGCTCTGGCGATTATAACCGCAGCTATGCTATGGGCTTTTGATGGTGTTTTTCTGCTACCTGAGATTAGGCACTTGGATGTTAATATGATTGTATTCATTCAGCATATTATTCCGTTTTTACTGATGACTATTGTATTTATTCCGTTTTGCAAAACTATTCAAAAAGATGCAAAGAGTCTCAACACGATAGACTGGATTATATTTCTGTTGATAGGTTTTTTTGGTGGCTATCTTGGTACTTATGCAATCACTCAAGCGTTTTTTCATGTATTCGCAGAGGGGGCTAGCATTACATCTGTGTTTTTAATGCAAAAGCTTCAACCAATTTTTGTGATTTTATTATCACTAGTTTTATTAAAAGAAAGGCCATCTAAGGCTTTTTGGATATTATCTTCATTAGCTTTGCTTGGAGTCTACTTGCTTACATTTGGTGTTTCAAACCCAGAATTTTCTTTCAAAGATCAATCTTTTGTTGCTTCGCTTTTTGCGATTTTGGCAGCTTTTTCTTGGGGATCTTCTACTGTTTTTTCCAAAAAAGTTCTAAAAAAAGTTTCTTTCATAACCAGCACATATTTCAGATTTGCTATAACTTCTGTGATTGCAGGTATAACAACTTTTGCAACATACCAATCTGGTCTTTTTGAAAGTGTAACTGCACATCAGTGGAAAATATTTCTTATAATATCACTAACTACAGGAGGTTTTGCAATATGGTTGTATTACTGGGGCCTAAAAGAAGTAAAAGCGTCAAAATCAGCCATTTATGAGCTTGCGATGCCAGTAAGTGCAATTTTCTTCGAATTTTGCCTTGCTCCTATTGTCTTTGACAATTACTCACCGCATAATCTTACATTGTGGCAATGGTTGGGTGGTATAATTTTACTTATATCAATAATATTGGTCTCACTAGAAAAACAAAAGCAACTCAAAGATAAATAGTTATATTATGTTAAAAGTTTGTGCTTACTTTTATATTATCTTGGTCGGTTAGTTTTAATTTTTTTCTTAGGTTGTATTCTGATATTATTTCAATTATATTATTATCGTGCCTTGATTTTTCTGGTATAATTATGTAACAATTTATATTTTCTATTGTACATTTTATAAGATTGATCTTGCCGTATTGTTCAAAACTTTTTATAGCTTCATAGTTTTCTGGTTGGATAAAATCTGATTTTAGCTTCACATTGAGAGTACCTGCAAATGGTAAAAAGCCTGTAATTTGCTTTATTTTATTTTGATATATTTTAACAAAATTTTTTGCGGCTCCTAATCCAGATATAACAGTTCCATCTAGTATCATATACTGGATATAGAGTGTTGTTTTGTAGTTATTGTCAAGAATAAGAAGTTTCTTTTTGTAACCTTTTTTGTTTCCTGGTATAATACTTTATGAGGACGAGTTAAAACAGCGTATTTTAACAAACTCTCAAAATTATCAAAATATAAAATATTATACAATTATGTCAAAAAAATCAATTTTAATGTTCGCTGGTTCTGGTCTTTTATTAACGGCAGCTTTTGCTACAATTACTTTGTCTGGAGGAGTGCAGCAAGTATACGCAGTTCCTAGTGCTGAAGCTGAATCTGCAATAGAAAGCAGTAACTATCAATCATGGCAGACTGCTATGGAGGGGGTTGAAGCTGACTGTAACAATGTTATCGATTCAGAAGAAGATTTTGCTAAGCTAGTTCAGATGCATCAAGCTAGAGAATCTGGAGACAGAGAGACTGCAGATGCTATTCGTAAAGATTTAGTAATGCCGGAAAAAGGTATTGGAAATGGAGAACGCAATGGTGAAAGAAAAGGAGGTGGAAACGGTGAGCAGATAGGAGCTAGAGATGGTTCTGGTTCAGGAAACGGATACGGAAGAGCCAACAAATAGTTCAGCATCTCCTACTATATAAGCCACTTTCTTAATTGAAGGTGGTTTTTTAGATATATAAAATCTTACCTTGACAAATTTGCAAATCTTTACTTTAATAAGCTTGTTATAAAATTATTTCAATAAACAATTACATTATTATGGCAAAAGCACAGCCGTCCGTAGGACAAAAACAATGGGGAACAATATTAAATTCTCACATCGCACAATTAATGGATCCTGCAACAGGAGGGATCAACACAAACGCAGGTAATCCAACATCTCTTGTAGCAGAAGATGAAGGTTATACATTTATAGATACAAACTCTGGTAAGATAAAGAGATTTAAAGGAACTGGGGATGGTACAAATGATATAGATTGGGAAATTGCAGGTGGCGGAGCTTCTGTATCATCTACTGAGCCAACTTCTCCAGTAGAAGGGCAGACATGGTATGACACTACAAATAATCAGATGATGGTTTGGGATGGTGCAAACTGGGTACAAGTTGGTGGAGAAGAGATGGTTACAGAAAAGCTAGTAGAAGCAGCGGACAATGCAGATCTTGATGCAGCCTATCACGATAAGGATGGAAAAAAAGTAACATTTACAGACGATAGCATTTGTTTCAAAGTAATCACTCAACAAGTTGTAGAGGGCGACCAAAATGGTATTTTAAAAGTTCTTTCTGATGACGGAGTTACAGAGCTTGCAACCATTACAAAAGATAAAGATACAGGAGTGGAGACAGTTGTATATACAACAGCTGGGGAGGAGTATTAAAAACTGCTTTTTCTTTGCTTTTCAATTTTGTACTAATGCTTTGATTTGTTCATTGTGTTTGTATGTGTCTTGGTATTTGTAAAAACTTTACTACAAAAATATGTCAATAAAAATAATAGGATTAACAAATGAGTTCTTTGTAAATAGCTCTAGTAGCGGTTCCAGCTCCTCCAGCGGTGCAACGTTTGACTCTAACATAGACAAACCAACTGTAACTGTTGCAGATGATCCATCATACTTTGTACGATTTACTACTAGTGCCTTCAGTGGTAATGGTACGCACATATCTACAGATTATATTGTATATGCACAGAGCGATCTTAACAGGCTCAATCCATTGTTAAACATTACCAAAACAGATGAGAAGATACAATACACAGCATTGCCCTCAGATTTTGATGGCTCTACAGGAGAAACAGCTTTGCTTGTAGAAGCAAGGCACAAGTCCGACCTTGGTGCGTATTCTCCTTGGTCAAGTGCGGTCAACTTTACACTAGTTGTACCTACACCAACTATAGACTCTATTGCTAACGATTCTGGCAACAGCCAAACTGTCATTACAACATCTGCATACACAGGTGATGGTACACATGCAGAGACTGACTGGGAATTGTTCGAATACTACGATGATGTAAACTCTGCAACTCCTGTATTTACATCTTACAACGACACTAGTAATCTTACTAGCATAACTGTTGCACATAGTTCTTTAACTGGAGGAAGCGGTAGATACAAAGTAAGGGCAAGACACAGAAACAATTTTGCTACACCATTGGTTACTAGTTATTCCACCCCTTCTAATCATTTGACAGATCCGATATTTACAGCAGAGTTTGTGGCTGGGTATTTTGGCGGAGCTGGATTGAGAGATATTGAAGGAGTTGTTTTTGCCAGTGAAACTTCTCTGAGTATCTCTACAATCCTTTCCAGTGGAAGAAATTATCCAGGTAGTGCAAATTCAGCTGAGAAAGGCTATTTCGCTGGTGGACATTCAGGATCTGCATATCAGGGTGTAATTGATGGTATACAGTTTAGCGATGAAACAGCAATTAGTCCATCCATATCACTTTCCCTTGCAAGACAAAGAACTGCAGGGGTAAATTCTACAACAAAAGGTTATTTTGGCGGTGGGCACAACGGCGCTAACCGAGACACTATCGATGGTATACAGTTTAGTAATGAGACAGAAATCAATCCATCTGCGACTCTTTCGGTTGCTAGATACTCACCAGCAGGGGTAAACTCCGGAGTGAAAGGTTATTTCGGTGGTGGGTATGATAGTCCTAGTCGCATAGATATTATAGATGGTATACAGTTTAGCAATGAGACAGAAATCAATCCATCTGCGACTCTTTCGGTTGCCAGGTATGAGATGGTGGGTGTAAGCTCGGCTGAAAAAGGATATTTCGCCGGAGGTAATGGAGGATCGTCGTACTCTAGTATAATTAATGACCTAGAGTTCGCATCAGAAGCATTATTAAGCTTATCAGCTACTCTTCTTACAGCTAGAAGTAGGGGAGCTGGAGCCAATTCCAACCTTGCTGGTTATTTCGCAGGTGGTAGTAATGGTTCATATTTAAATACTATGGAAAGAGTAGACTTTGAGAATGAGGCAGTGAGTGAATTAACTGCAACATTGGCAACTGCTATGAGTTTCATCGCTGGCGTCCAATCAGGTGGGATTCTTTAGTTTTTCCAAAGTAAATTATCTTTATGTCAAAAATATCAAAAAAGAAAAGTCTAGTTGGAGGGGTTTTTGTACTAGCTCTTATCGGTGGGATGTTGTTTGGGCTTTCATCTTCTTTCGGCAATTCTGAGGAGGGGTCCCCTGCAGAAGCAGACAAATTTGAGGTACAAACAGTCGCAGTTGTTGGCGAGAAACTAGAAATAGAACAAAAGCAAATTGTAGTTAATTCTGTCAAAGTTGGCTATGGTATGGATGATAATCTTTTGTCATCACGAGCGGACAAGGAGTATATACAAATCAATCTAACTCTAAAAAACCTAACAACAGATATAGTCAATTATTCTTACAAAGATTTTTATCTATCTACAGCCACAGGTGGTAGGATAGACTCTATGTACCCACCAGCTGGAGCTCTGAATGATTTTATCTACAATGGATCTCTTAGCAAAAACGGTACTATCACAGCTAGTTTGTTATTTTGGACTGAGAAAACAAAGACAGATTTGGACTTGGTTTTTGCTCCGCAATTTTGGGATGATATTGTAACGGTGGAAGGTATCAAATAGTATTATCCAACACTACCTTCAAAACTTATTTCCAATAGTTTAACCGCTTCCATTGCAAATTCCATTGGTAGTTTTTTGATTATTTCTTTGCTAAAACCTGTAACAATTAGTTTACTTGCTTCTTCTTCATTTAGCCCTCGTTGTCGCAAATAAAACAAAATATTTTCATCTACTTTGCTAGTTGTTGCTTCGTGTTTTACTTCACTTTTATTATTTTTTACTTTCAGTTTTGGGAATGTATTTGTACTGCATTCATCTCCAAAGAGTAACGAGTCACAACTAGAAAAATTTTTTGACCCAGTTGCATTTTTACCAATTTCAACTAATCCACGGTATGTATTTGTACTCTGTCCTACTGCAATACTTTTGCTGATAATTGTACTTTTTGTGTTTTTGCCAAGGTGTATCATTTTTGTACCTGTGTCAGTTTGTTGTTTATTATTTGTTACCGCGATGCTAAAAAACTCTCCAACAGAATTATCCCCAGCCAGAATACAGCTTGGATATTTCCAAGTTTTGGCAGATCCTGTTTCTAGCTGAGTCCAGGATATTTTACTATGTTTGCCTTTGCACAATCCTCTTTTTGTTACAAAATTATATACTCCCCCAACTCCATCTTTTGTACCGGGGAACCAGTTTTGTACTGTAGAATATTTTATTTCTGCATTTTCTAGTGCAACAATTTCCACTACTGCGCTGTGTAATTGGTTCTCTTTTTTCTCTGGGGCAGAGCATCCTTCAAGGTAACTTACATAGCTATCTTCGTCTGCTATTATCAAAGTTCTTTCAAACTGCCCTGTATTTTCTGCATTCATTCTGAAATAACTAGATAGCTCTATTGGGCATCTCACCTTCTTTGGGATATATACAAAAGTTCCATCACTGAAAACTGCAGAGTTGAGACAAGCAAAAAAGTTATCGTTAATGGGCACAACAGATCCAAGATATTTTTTTACCATTTCTGGATATTTTTGTATAGCTTCCGAAATTGAACAAAAGATTATTCCCATTTTTGCAAGTTTTTCTTTATGTGTTGTGGTTACAGATATACTATCAAAGACAGCGTCAACAGCCACTCCGGACAGTAGTTTTTGTTCTTGTAATGGTATGCCAAGTTTTTCAAATGTTCGTAAAATTTCAGGGTCAACTTCATCCAAGTTGTTTAATTCTTTCTTTTTTACCTCTGCATAATAACTATATTTTTGGTATTGGATAGCCTTGTAATCAAAATCTGCCCAGTGAGGCTCTTCCATTTTTTGCCAATATTTGAAAGCCTTTTTTCTCCAGTTTTGTACCCATTTAGGATCGTTTCTTTTATCAGAAATATTTTTTATAATATCAAGGTTTAGTCCGGCTGGAAAAACATTTTGCTCCACATCAGTAGAGAACCCATATTTATATGGCTCCGAAATCTGAGCAGGTATTTTTGATTGGTTTGACATTATTGATTTTTTATAATAGATTTTTTTTATATTGTCAAAGTTTATGATTTGTCCAAAATGCCAACATAAAGATACAAAAGTTTACGATTCTAGATCAACTCATGGTGATCGTGCGGTTCGTCGTCGTCGTCAATGTGTTAAGTGTAAACACAGGTTTTCCACATTGGAGGAGGTCAAAATTTTGGACCTTAATGTAGAAAAGAGAAACGGGCAGGTTGTGCCATTTTCAGAAGGTAAATTAAAAAAAGGTGTACAAAAAGCTTTTAATAAAAGGACGATAGATGCCGATAAAATTGATAAAATTGTTCAGCTTGTTATAGAGGATATACTAGCAACTGGTAGAAATCCTATAAAATCAAAAAGAATTGGAAAGTTAGTTTTGCGTAATCTCAAAAAGCATGATGAAGCTGCATATATTTGTTATTGGGCTATGTATGGTAATTTTGACACTGCTGAGGACTTTAATAATCTGTTACAAGATTTTGAAAAATAGGATCTGTCTTCGGAGGTTTCCGTAGAGGCGAGCCCGTCTCGCCATTGTTTTTGAAGTATTATTTCCAATTTATTTATTACGTTCATTTTACCTTGGCGCAAAACGAACCAAAAAACCAAGAGAAGGCAAATCTCACCTTCATTTAGACAATTATCCTCTCAATGCTGCTCAATTTTACTTTTTACTTTTTTTAATTACAAAATTGCCCTACCAGCACTTAGTAGAGTTTATTTTTGCCTTTATGACGAGGGGTGGGTGGCTATTTTTTTTGACAGAACCTGGATCTCGCATTTAGTGCGGGATGACGGGCACAGTGCAGCATTGCAATTGAAATTATAATTGAGAGAGAAAACAGTTGCACAAACAACAAACTTATAATATACTATATAGGTATTCTTTGAGGGTGGAAAGTTTTTTGAAGGGTTTGAAAGCTAAGAAAACAAAAATAAAAAACAAAAAATATGATTGGTAAATTATTGAGATCGCCAACAGGAGCAGTAACAGCAGTAGTTGCAGCTATTACTGGAGTGACTGCATTTGGCAATACTTCATTGGAAAAATTTGAAAACTTTACTGGTTTTTCTGCAAGCGCATCAGAGGTTAGGGTGAGTTGTTTCGATAAAGAGCAGGTGTTAGACGATGGTACAAAACAAGGAGTTTCAATCTGTTTTGAAGATTCTCTAGACAAATCAGAGATAGAATTTTATAGTGTAGATGGCAATGGAGTGCGTAGTTCTGTACTATCAAACGAAATGGCATTTATGCAGTTTATCAATTTGGCAGATCTTTCACTAGAAGTAAACCAGGCAGAAGGTGAGTTAGAAGAGCAAGTTGTAGAATCTGTTAAGGGTGTTAATGTAATCAAGGATTCTTACAAAGACAATTCTTCTAACTCTTACAAGGTTCGTAATTCTATCATTTTTGAGATGATTAGAAGGTAGTCAAAAAATAGATATTTATAATATATACTATAAATACTACAAAAAACCCAAAAATTAAAATTGGGAGTGTTTTATTTTTTACTAGTTCAAATACACATTATAGTATATTTCCTTTTTCTGTAAAATGATTAGTTTATTAATCGGATTTGTATTTGCCAAATTTCAGTTTCCAGACACCTAAGAAAGCTTCTATTATAATTTTTTTGCTTATTTTACTTTGTCCTTTTGTTCTATCTGGAAATATTATAGGATTTTCAGCGAATTTTACCCCCTGTTTTGCTAGTCTATATTTCATTTCAATCTGAAACAAATAACCACGAGCTTTTACGCCATCTAAAAACTTTTTATTTAACAGTTCAGATTTGTACATATTATAACCTCCTGTAAAATCGTTTATTTTTACTCCTAAAATTGTTTTGGAATACAGCGACCCCATCTTGCTAATTAGCTTTCTGACTACGCCCCAGTCAACAACTCCACCACCTTGTATATATCTAGATCCAATTATAAGATCAAATCCCTCCTTTGCTTTTGCTAAAAAGTTTTTGATATATTTTGGCTGATGAGACAGGTCTGCATCCATGGACATTAGGTAGTCTACATCTGGTTGTATTATTGCAAAGCCTTGTGTGTACGCTGTTGCTAATCCTTGTTTACCTTCTCGCACTTTCAATTTTATTTCAAAGTTTTTGCCGTTTAACTCTGTTTGCAGTTGGCCAACAATATCAGCTGTCCCATCAGGAGAGCTATCGTCCATTACCAAGACGGTTGTCTTCACATCTAGCTTTGCTATATTCTCTTTTATAAGGTTTAACAAGTCAGATATGTTATCTTTTTCGTTATATGTTGGCACCACTATCCCAAGTTTTATTGTCATATTAATCTTCTTCGGTTTCTTCTGGTTCTTTTTGTATTTTATTTAATGCAACTCCGTAAATATCAATGATATTTTTGAAGAAATTGCCATCTAGCTTCTCCGCCACTGAGGAATATTTATCTACATATCTATTGTATTTTTCTGTAAACTCTGATTCTTTCATTCTAGGTAAGAAGAACAGCATTTTGTTTAACAAAGTTCCTTCATACTTTTTTTCTAATTTTTCTACAGCTTCTTCCAGCTCTTTTCTTAGCTCATCTTTAACTTCTTCAAATTTTTCTA
>JAOZKL010000029.1:9311-10256 GCA_029935375.1 Patescibacteria group bacterium
GCTAGTTCATTAACATCAAAAATAATTTTACCAGTTTCATTTACTTCTTTTTTTGCATCACCAACTGCAGTTTTATGGTCGCTTATAAATTCTTTATAAACAGTTATTTGCCTCTCTGCTTCTAGTATTTTGTCCATCAGATCTTCTTTATCTAATTCTTTAAGATCTCTAGTTTTGTTATCAACTTTTACATCTTTTTGTTTTGATGTTTTTTTGGATTTTTTGTCTTTGCTAGAATCTTTCTTGGATATTTCTTTATCCCTTTTTTTCATTTTTCGTGAGATTGTATCAAAGGCTTTTTGTACTTCTACAAATTTTTCTTTATCCCCACCAGCAACATCTGGATGAGTTTTTTTTGCTAAGTCTTTGTATAGGGATCTTAAAGTATTCGATGAAATATCTTCCCACTTACCTAATCCTAGGATTTTTAATGCTTTTTTGATTTCCATAATTATATGGTATAATTGTTATATAATAAGTAAACTTATTTTGCTGTTTTTTGTCAAGTTTTTTTGCCTTGCCAAAATCCAAAAAATGTTTTTACCTTAATATAAGTCTTTATAATTTGATTATGAGTCGCAATAGAGGTAATTTATGGTTGGTGTTTGTGGTGGGATTTGTGGGGGTGTTTGCTCTTGCAAGTGGAGTTTCTAGTGGGTCAAGCCATACAACGGAAGATGATTCAGAGTCTGTGTTGGATGCTTTTCACTCTTCTGGTACAGGAGTGCTTGGTATAGATGATGATAGTGACAAGGCCTGCCCAGATGACAAGCCGGTAATGGGTTGGATAGATTATCGTGGAGAAAAAAAGATAGTAGATCATGTCCCAGATAATCAAGATCCAAGCGCTTGTTTTTCTAGTATAGAAAATGCAAAAACAGAGGGATACGATAGATAATTTCTTGACAAAAACTTCAACTTCAATTTTTAGTTAAATTAAACAAA
>JAOZKL010000082.1 GCA_029935375.1 Patescibacteria group bacterium
ATCTATTGTAATTGTATTGTTACTGTTTAACGCCTGATACACTGGGGTTGTCAGGTTTGTATCCGTTTGATCAAACACCTTGTAATCTGTACTAACATGGTCACCGTACCCACTAAATGCAGATGTTGTAAACCGTACCAGATAGCCAGAACCTTTGCTGGTAGATACAGTTGGTTTGTCCACAGACGCATCTACATTGTACGCACCTCCAGAACCGCCTGAGCCACTAGATGACGAATTGACATGAAACTCGTTTGTGAGACCTATAATTTTGATAGACATAAATATGTTGTTATTGCTTGTTTTATTCTCTTAGAGAAGTTTATACCACCCCCCCCCATTTTTGTCAAGGGCAAATTTGTTTTTGGATTGGGTTTTGTCCTGTCATGCCCGCGTAGGCGGGTATCCACACAAAGGAGAGTTAATCAAAAATTACTTTGTTTACTACCTTTCAAGATGAAAATCTGAGCATTTCTCCATTTTTGGTAGAGGCGAGCCTGTCTCGCCATGTTCTCGTTTGCCGAATTTAGCTCATCGTCGAAATTAGACTTACAAGCCCCGTGGATACCCGCCTTCGCGGGCATGACAGAACGGATGCGGGATCCAGTGTTTGGTTATTCAAAAAAAGTAAGAGTCAAATCACCAGCTAATCTCAACTCAATTGTTTTTCCTGGATTCCTGTTTTCACAGGAATGACACACACAAACAATGGCGAGCTTGTCTCGCCTCTACACAATTCCTAATTTAACATTTACTTTCTCCCTCCTCTGCCCCTCCAAGTTTTCTTGCCCTTACCTTTCTCTTTTATGTGTTCGTTGATTGTTTTTTGTGTCCAGCCATTTTCCTCTAGTTTTTTGATAGAGATGACTGCTTCGCCATTTTTTGGTGTATATGTAGCGGTTGCAATATATGGGTTTAGCCCACTTTTACTTACACGCACAACCATATCTTTTTTGGATTTTGGACATGTAAGTCCTTTTACTTTTTCTCCATATTCTGCCTCAGCCTTTCTCTCTGCTACTTCTAATTCTCGGAAATTTTTTGGGAAAATATGGGTTAGCTTTTCTTTTATTTTTTTACCTAGCTTTGCTTCATCTGCTTTTCTGTTTTCAAGTTCTTCCTGGCATTGGTAATATTCTCCAAACCGTCCTATTTTTAATTCCATTTCGCCGCCACATTTTGGGCATGGCAGGTCTTCTGTTGTTTCAACTTTTCTATACTTTTGCACATCTTCTTTTATACCTCCCATTTTATTATTTACATCGGTAGAAAATGGATACCAAAAATCATTTAGGAATTTTTCATAACTCTCTTCACCGTTGCTTATTTTGTCCAAGTCGTTTTCCATTTTGGCCGTCATTTCACTGCTGGTAACAGAAGGAAATTTTTCTATAAGTAGTTCTCCAATTCTCATACCTAGGGCTGTTGGAATCATTGCTTTACTCTTGTCTTCTACATATTTTCTAAATTGTAGGGTAGATATTATAGAAGCATAAGTTGATGGCCTACCAATGCCTAGTTTTTCTAATTGTTTGATAAGACTGGCGGCAGAGTACCTTCCTGGTGGTCTAGTAAATTTTTGTTTACAGAGTAAAGACTGCAAGTCTAAAGAGTCACCGACCTTATAAGTCTCTTTGCTTTTTAGCTCATTTTGTTTTCCTTTGTACATTGCTTTCCACCCTAGATGTGTGGTCCACGATACACTACCTTGGAACATATCTTTGGTAATGTTTTCTAGCTCAAAAGTTACTATTGTTTTGTTTTCATCTGTCATCTGACAGGCAATAGTTCGTTTCCAGATTAGGGTGTATAGTTTTAGTGATTGTGGGTCAAGCTTGCCATGTAATTGTTCTGGGGATAGCATGGAGTTTGTTGGCCTTATGGCCTCATGTGCCTCTTGTGCATTACGGGTTTTGTTGCTATAAAACTTTGGTTTTTCTGGTAAGTATTCTGGATATTTGGATTTGATATAATTTCTGGCTTTGTTTATTGCCTCTCCAGACAAACTTGTGCTATCTGTCCTCATGTATGTAATTAGCCCACCTGTTATACCTTTTGCATTTCCTTCATATAGTTTTTGTGCCAATCCCATCGTTTGTTTTGGTGCAAAACCAAGACTACTAGATGCCGCTTGTTGCAAAGAAGAAGTTGTAAATGGTGCTTTTGATCTAATCTTCTTTTGAGAGTCTTTTACAGTAACTACATTATATGTGCTATTGGAAACGGCTGTCTTTATCAATTTCTCTACTTCTGATTTGGATGATATAACTTTTGGTAACTGTTTTCCTCCTGATTTTTTCATCGCTAACAAATCAATGTTTTCTTCAGTTTCAGTTTCCCCTTCTATAAAGTCCTTTTTTGCTTCTGATGTGGTAAATTCTACATTTACATTAGATGTGCTATTGTCCCCAAAGCCACCTTTTATTTCCCAGTACTCTTCTGGGTTAAAAGCTTTTATTTCTGTCTCTCTCTTTACCAATATTGCAAGAGCTGGAGTCTGAACACGACCTGCAGATAAACTATAGTTTCCCATCGCTGCCCAGAGAACTGGAGATAGTTTGAACCCAACCAATTTATCAAGGACTTGCCTTGCTTGCTGTGCAGCTACAAGATCCTGATTCAAAACTGTTGGGTTTTGCATTGCTTTTTCTATAGCTTCTTTTGTAATTTCATGAAATTCTAGTCTTTTCATCGTTGACTTGTCTTTTATACCAAGCACCTCTGCAAGATGCCAAGATATCGCCTCTCCTTCACGGTCACTATCAGTTGCAAATAGTATATCTCCTTTATATTGTTTTGCTAGTTTCCTGAGCTCTGCTACAACTTTTTTCTTCCCAGAGTCTATTTCAAAAATTGGAGAAAAGTCTTTTTCTATATCTATCCCTTTTATTTCTAATTTTCTACCATCTTTACTCTTACTATCCTGTGTAATACTACGGATATGACCCACTGAGGCTTTTACTGTATGGGCAGATCCTACTATTTTTGAGATTGTTTTTGCCTTTGCCGGCGACTCTACAATGATAAGCATATAAATAGATCAATAACAAAATAAAATCGTTTTTGTCAAACCACTCTGCATAAGTTCAAACACATATGGCACATTGGGTTGATAGAAAATAATAAATAAAT
>JAOZKL010000083.1:0-2474 GCA_029935375.1 Patescibacteria group bacterium
CAGTATTTTTTATATCAGCAATGGTTTTGGCTGGTTTTTTGCCAGCTATGGCTGTGCCTGTAAGGGCTGATACCTCTTATGAATATTTGGTGGAAGATCTCTATGATAGTTGCAATAGTCTTTTTTCTTATAACTGCCCAGATGACCCGGGTGGTTACAAATATCTGGAAGGCGATATAAAGACTTGCCACAAGAGCTACAGTCCATCTTCTACCTCTTGTATAAAAGTAATCAACTATTTAGATGATGCTCCAGGCGGAAAGAATTCTCGTTTTAATCAGCTCTCAACATTGCTAGAGGGTATAGAAAAGTTTAGAAAAGAAGAAGATAACACATGGATAAGTCGTAATAGCAATCCAGAAGAGCATTATACAGATCTTTACAATAAATGTACGTACAAAACAGCTACTGGCAATATTGGTACCAATGGTTTTTTTGACACAAATGAAAAACAAATTAATGACGAATGTAAGCAACTTCTTGGAGGAGTTTGGTGGAAAAGTAGTATAGGGCTAACAACCGAAGATGGGCGTTCAACAGTTTCTGGGCGTGATATAGTAATAGGTCAAAAACTTGGAGTAGGGTTTATAGAATATTATGGCACTCAGTATAGAGCTGAAGATATGTCTGAAGAGGAAGCTGCGGGACATGCTATAAAGGAGCAGTTACGAAAGGATAGATTTGCTGGCTACAAGGACTATTATGATGAGTACGCCACCAGGCACGAGATTAGCAAAGTAGCTGCAGCTAGGTGTTGGTACTCTGCATCTGCATCAGACTATCATTGGTGGTATGGAACCGAGGATCAAGTTGGATCTCAAATTGGAGGGTCTGATTACAATCCTAGTGTTTATTTTAAAAATATTTATGCAGGTCCGGGTTCCAAAGGAGGTCCAGTTACTGATGATTTGTTAGAGTTGAGAGGTCTTGGTAAGCAGGAGTTTGCTATTACTGGTGGAGATTGTGCGATATTAGGGGCTTTAGATAGGTGTTTTTTATATACAACACAAGGAGCTGAAGACAAGGAAGCAAAAGATCAAATTTGTACTCAAGCGCAAGATTGGGCTATAAAAATAAACACAGACCTTGAGGCAAAGGGTAAAACAGCACCATATAATATAGAAGAATTAAGCAAAATAAAAGAGATCGCCGAAGAAGAACAAGAAAAAAATGCCTCCAATGTAGACCCAGAAGAATGTTCTGGTATATTCAATATGTCATGTTACCTAAAGAATTTTGGTATATGGCTTTTTGAAAAACTAATGAATTTCCTCATGGGGATGATTGGCATTGTGCTCTGGTTGCTTGGTATTATCCTTGCTTTTGTGCTGGATATAGTCTTCTATCTTATAGCCATGCTTGCAGATGCGTTGCTCAAGTTCAACCCTGCTTCTGATAGCTTTATTGATATTTCCAAAAACTTATTCAACTCTGTAGCCAGTCTTGCCAATGTGTTCATCCTCTTCCTGTTTATGTATACTGGTGTAAGTTATACATTTGGTATAGATTCTGGTAAAAAACCTATTGGAACATTCCTTGGTGAGATTGCTATAATTGCGCTAGTTATCAACTTTAGTTTTTATATTGTTGCCGGTATAATGAGTCTTAGTTACCAGGTTGGTTATTTATTCTTTGCAGAAAATAGCGCTTCTGATAGTTCTAACAATGTATTTGTGGCGTATAAAGATGCTATATCTGGTATTCAGGACGATGTAGGAGCTGATGCAACAGATGCAGACCCAAGTGGAGATAGTGTATCCGCTTTTAAGGGTACAATGACAGAGACTACTGATACTACAAAGCAGTCTAGTTTCCTAGATGATAGTCCGTGGTATATAGAGATTTTTATTAGTGGTTTGCGCAAGATAACTTATGCGGTAGTTCTATTAGTTGGTGTGATTGTAATGATTAGAGCTCTTAAGTTTTTGGCTCTTCGTCTTGCTACATTATTCTTTTTACTTATCAGCGCGCCTATTGGGGCAGTGCTTGTGTTTACCACAAATGGACAGCTCAAAAAATGGGGGGATGACTGGCTCAAGACTCTTTGGACTCACACACTTGTATATCCACTTATTGTAGTTGGCTTAACTATTGGCGGTAGCTTGGTCTCTCAGGTCAATGATGGAATTGACAAATGGTTTGCAGATTCTGACATGGTAATAGAGCAGGGTGCAGATAGTAATATGCTTGGGGTTACTATTGCAACTCTTATCCCGGGAGTATTAGCTATTGCTATACTTGTGATGTTGTTCCAATTCATAGAAAAAGAAATGGGCACAACTGGAGTTATCAATAGCTCGTTTGAAAGTGCAAAAGGCGCTGTAAAAAATAGTATCAATAGTACCAAAAAAGCATGGCAAGGAGCGCGAAAAGTTGGTAGATTTGCAGGTGGCGTTACAAGGTTTGGAGCTGGAGCTGTAGGTGGAGCTGTAGGAGCAGTTGTAGGAGCGGCTGGTGGGTTAAAAAGTGTCAAA
>JAOZKL010000083.1:2484-3129 GCA_029935375.1 Patescibacteria group bacterium
AAGTTGGTAGATTTGCAGGTAAAGTTGCAACTACAGGAGCGGCCGTTACAGGTGGTCTTGCTGGTGGTCTTGCTGGACTTGGAAGTATAAAGGACAAAGGGTTTTTCAAGGCTATTGGAGATGGAGCAAGTAAAGGAGCTGGTGTAGGGACTGCAATTGCTAGGGCCCCAAGAATGTTTGCAACAGAAGCGGGCAAGCGTATAAAAACAGGTTTCAAAACATTTGCAAAAGAGGGGCAAGGTCATGAAGAAGCATTTGCTAGGAAGAATTTTGGTGATTATGCATCAACATTTTATGATAGCACAAATCCAAAGTCGCCGTTCAAAGGTAAGACAGCAGCAAATATGAAAAATATGAAACCAGGGCAGATAAATGGGATGATACTTTCTGATAAAAAGAAATTGCGAAATGCAGAGCTTGGTATAGAGGTTGATCAGAAGAATTTGGGAGACAGTTTCGAAAGGTTGGACTCTGCTGTTGAAGGCGGAAAAGATTTCAGAAGTCTTGGTAGTCGTGAACATTCTGACCTTATGACTATAATGGGTAGTGGTGACAAGGCTATAATGGATAAATTAAACAAGCATCCAGCAGCAAAGAAAATGATGGCATCTGCTGATTTTCAGGAATGGTTCCGATCTCAGGACG
>JAOZKL010000004.1:0-19538 GCA_029935375.1 Patescibacteria group bacterium
GTATGATTATGGAAACGGTAGAATGGCACTGTGGAACTTTATTGTATTTAACGAAATCTAAACTTAAATATATATCATATCAATTACCAAGGGTTTAGGCTCTTGGTTTTTTGTTTGTAGTTGAAGAATTTGGATATAATAACACCTCCCATTTGGGAGGTTTGCTCTTTCTATTTTATGGTGCACCCGAGAGGGCTCGAACCCCTGACCTTCTGGGCCGAAACCAGACGCTCTAATCCAACTGAGCTACGAGTGCAATCTCGTTTGTTACAATCGACTGATTTACTATTGACTTTTTATCGTTTTTTGTCAAGTATATAAGTAAGTATGTTCAAGAAATTACTTTCATTTACTTTCATTCTTCTAATAGCTTTATTAGGCTCAGTTCATTCAACTTCAGTTTTTTCTGCGTTGCCAGATATTGTTGTAGATAAGACAGACACGCCAATAGATCCAGATAGAGAAGAGTCTTTTTACACTTTTTTTCATTATGGGAGTATGACATCAAAAGATGATATAAAGAACTCTTCTATCAAGGTAAGTATAAATGGAGCAGGTGTAGAGCTTATGGAGGCTGAGATGAGGGATATGTATTATATTGGTGACGATATCAGTAGCAAGGTCCCGGTTTGTAATGCCACCTTTGGCGGGTCAAGATTTATCATTCCATATGATCTGACTGATGATGGGATGTTGATATATGGACCTCAAAGTGCAAATAGAAAAGATCAAATTGTTGGGACACAGTCTTCTAGCCTTCCTGCCGGTCATTCAGGTTGTATTCAAGTTGGTCTCAAATTAACTGGTGAAATTACAGAGGGTGTTGTGGATATAATATTTGATGGAGACAGATTAGATTCTGTTGATTATGATGAGAGTACACGACCAGCCAAGCAAATAGTCAGGTTGGCTATAGGGGCTACTTTGAGCTGTGAAGAAAATCAAGAATTTGTAAATGGATCATGTCTAACGTTGTGTGAAAATGGTGCAGTTCGTGGAGATTCTGGGCAGTGCTTACTAAAAGAAAAAGAATGCCCTGAAGACAAAGACTTGTTTAACCGTGAGTGTATGGACAAATGTTTAAATACTGAGGAGCGGAACCAATTTGGGTCTTGTGTAGAAATCCCAAAACCAAAGAATGATATAGTTAGTAAAATAGCAACCTGGATTATTACAATAATTTTGATATTTATTATATTATCTCTAATATTTAAAATACGAAAGGTGTTTATAAAAAGGCTGTAAGCACTATTCTGAATTAGCCTCTTGTTTTTGCCAAAGATCCATTATAGACATATCTTCATATTCAGTTATATCTGTTTCGTTTATTGGCTCTATAGTTATTATGCTTTCTAGTTTATATGTTGACCTGCCAAACATTTGAGCTACAAATATTGTATCTTTACCATTTAACTTTCCCTTCGCATATCCAACTCCAGTTTCAAAATATCCCTCGTTAAGTATATTCTCTTTATGTGCAGGTGAATTCATCCAAGCCTTTACCATATCATCCACAGTACTATATCCATTTGCTAGATTTTCTCCAGCTTCAAGGTAGTCATAGTCAGTTTCTATTATAAAGTCTAGCCATCGTTTTTCAGTATCGCTGTGGATATGTGAAAAATAGCTAAATTCAGCCATATGATCAGCTTTTTCCTGAGCTGCAATCATTAATTTAGTATTTACCAATAATGGTTCAATGCCTTTGCGCTCCCTTTCTTGGTTTACTTCTACTATTACTTGGTCAGAACCGTAATAAGAGGCTGCTTCTACTCCACTAGGCTCTCCGGTGTGTTTTATAGATATTATAAATACTGCAATGGATATTATACCAACCAAAATTGTAATAATTGCTTTATAAGGCCTGTGTACTAAAGCTTGTTCTTTTTGTATTGAGTCGTTAAATAATCCCACAATATCCAATTTTTGTTTTTATAGTAAATGCAAATTTCTCTTTTTTGGAGAAGCTGCAATGTACAATATAATTATTATACTCTAATAGAATATTTTTGACAAGTAGTGTTTCCTCTTGTTCAAGCTCATAAGCCTTAAGAAGTTTAGTTATTCTGTAACTTAGTCTACAAGCTTTCTTTTCTGTCATCCCGCGCAGGCGGGTATCCATGCAAAGGGGGTGTTATTCTTTGTAGAGACAAGTCTGCTTGTTTATTGGTGTTTCACAGCAAAACACTGGATCCCGCATCAAGCGCGGGATGACAAGATGGCAATCGTGAGATAGCAGCGGATGAGGTGCTATATTTACTCTTCTTCTACAAATTTAATATTTGATCTAGGAGTCACAAATGGTATTTTTATTCCAAGATCTTCTCGTTCAATACTATATACTGATGAGTATCCACTTTTGATCTGTCGTTTGGCTGTCTCTAGATTATCTGTATTTTTTAGAATATTCTTTATTTTTTCTTTATCTATGTTGTCTATTCTTTTGTATTTATAAAAAACATCTAGCCCAATTGTTTGGTCTTGTTCCTTTGTAAACACTCCTGTGTAGCTTTTTATTATTATATCTTCTATACTGGCAATATCACTGTTTACTTCCATTATTTTATCTATTATTACACTACTTTGTAAGTAGTATATGTCAGAGTTTAGGGTAGTCGTTAGCGATACAGACTCAGAAACTTGTCCAACTTTTTTATCAAAAGTGTTCTTAGCTTGTATGTTTACAAACCAATCTATATCTGTAAAAGTTTTTTCATCTCCTATGTTTTTTATTGCTTCTAATCTTTCCTTGGCAAGTTGGCTTTCATTGCTGTTTCTCAACAAATCCAAATCTGTTTCTGTTACAAATTTTTGTGTTGTTTCTTCTGGTACAGATATTTTGTCTATTGTAATAGCGTAAAAATCTCTAGCAATACTAGCTCCCACCAGATTCGTTATTTCAAGAGTTGCATCTTTTGGTATATTATACTCTGAGCCTCCACCAACAGCAACAATATCTATTTTTACTTTTTGATTTGTTTTATCATTATTTGCAGGTATTGTTATAGTAGACGGCAAGTTTGGATTATAAACTGGTTTATACTTATATTGTCCGTAATATAAATAGAACCTACCATTTGACAACCATGTAATATCTGATCCGGCTTTATTTATTAATAATACAGATCCTTTTGCATTGGTGCTTTTTAGTTCTTTTGTTCCACTTGGTACGCTTTCTGCTGCAGTGGTTAGGTCTACATTTTTTCTATTAAATTCGTTTTGATCAACTTCTATATAGTTACTGGATTCTATAGTGGGGGTTTTTAGCTCAAGTGTATACGCACTGGTAGGGAAGAATACAAAAGTTGCAACTGCGAAGAACGCGATTATCATTGACATTGCAATTGCAAATACGCTCTTTTTTGCTTTCTTTGCTTTGCTTTTTACAAAATTCTTATTCTTGATGTTTTGAACTCCTTTTTTTGCAGATTGAACCTTGTTTAATAGCAAGTCCATTTTATCATCTACGACCTCTCCAATACTGGCTTCGGAATTATCTTCATATTCTTCATATTCATTCCCGTTAAAATTGTATTTGTGGACTGTCAGATTTTCATCTATTATAGGCGAGTCAGTCTCGTTCTTACCGTTTTTAACTTCAATTTTTATTTGAGTTTCAACCTTTCTAGAATCAACTTTTTTCATTAATTCTGCAACTTTTTCAGTTTCAGATTGATTTTGTCTTGGTGGCATTTTTGTGCCAGTGTTTCCTGTTTGATCATTTTCTGATAAATTGTTTGTTACTTCATTCTCTTGTTCGGAATTACTAAGTCCAAATGGAACCATTCCATATCCAAACACCTCATCTATGTTATCACTATCTGTATGTGTATAATGTACAGTCAGTTTAGTTGGATCATTGTTCCATCCTGCTTCTCCATAAGCTATAAATTTTGGCTGTATCATCGGAAGACCTGTTACCTCCTCTCCATAGCTTATTATTCCATAGCCTTCTACTAGAGTTTCTGGCTCTTCATCTCCATAATGGTCTTCTCCATATACATTTTCAAACTCTATTTTACTCTCTCCTTCCTCAATATTGGTATGTTTAGGTGTGAGGTTAATAGTATTTGATGTCTTGTTATTAACTGTTTTCTTCAAACTTTTGATCTCTTGTATCTTTTGTTCTTCCTCCTCTTCCTCTTCTGAGTCTTCATCATCACCTGCATTGATTGAAATCTTTGTAGTAGACAAGTTACCAAGTCCTTCATAATTTATAACTTTATACTGTTTTGTATTTTTTGGATATTCTGCAAACTCTATTTCCACTTCTGATTTTGTAAAAATTGCTAAGGACTCTGAGCTTTTTGTAGACCATTTTACTTTTCGTGGATAATTAGTTATTTGGTATAGAAAAATACGAACATTAACTTCATTGCTCAAAAAATCTGGAACTTCTTGTACAAAAATGTTTAAATTACCACGATACTTTGCATGTTCACGAAGTTCGTGTAATAAATGCCTCTTCTTTGTATTCTTGTTAATAATCAACATACTCCATCCAATTAGCGTAATATATTATTATATTGAAATAAGTAGTTAAATTTGTCAAGTGCGATTTGTTCTTTATATGCCTTGCCTTTTTATCAAAACTATGCTTTTGTTTTACAGTATTTTTACATTTTTTATTTTTTTACAATATCAATATGTTTTTCACAAGAATGCTTAATTCTATTAGGAAAAATTGATTAGTTGCTATTATCTTTATTCTTTTTTGTAGTGCAATCTTATATTTTGCACGACAATTTAAGACTATATCTATCTGATCTTTGGTTTTTATTGCCTTGTTTATACCTTTGTTTAAGTTCTTGAGAGATAAAACAAAAAAGCAGACTTTGTCAGCTACTATTGTTACATTGCTCTCAGTTCTTATAGTTTTGGCTATAACAGTTCCATTAGGAGTTATGTTGTATTCCAAGGGATCTAGCCTGATAACACAGCAGATAGAGTGGTTTACAACTGCGGATATAACACAACAATTGCCTCTGATAGATATGACATTGGCTGAAATTGGAGAAGAGTTATCTGCTTTTGGCATTGATTTTTCTTCTATTCAAGGACATATCAACGGGGTTTTATCTCAGTCTGTGGATTTTATTGGTAGTACATTTCGTTTTGTATTGCAAGTTGTTCTTATGTTGGTGTTGATATTTTTTGTTTTTGCTAATTTTGACAAAATAGAGGGTTTTTTTAAAAAAGATTCTATACTGCCAAAAAAATTCTTATCAACTCTCTGGACAAATTTTACCAATGTAGTTAAAGTTTCGGTTTTGGCCTTTGGTGTTAACTGAATAGTACAAGGAATTATTCTTTGATTTACTTTTAGTATGTTATGACTACCTGAGCCCTGATTTTGGGCTGTTGTGATGGCTTTGTTGGCATTTATTCCATTGATCTGACCAGGCTTTGTCGTTATTCCTTTTGCTTTGTTTATGTGATGAACAGAAGCCTTGATCCTATTATTGGTATTTACCGTTGTAAATATTCTTTGCGAATATATTCTCAAGCCATGGATAAACAAGAAGATTGGTAAAATTCCTACCGCATACTCTATATTTGGATTGATGGTCTGAGTTGTAGTGTTGTGACCTTGGTGATTAGTTGTTTGACCATTCCTTTTAACTTTCATATGAGAGATGTACCAATTCATTGTTAAAAATAAAAAGTAAAAATCATTTTTACACCTCTATATTATAATAGGGGTGTTTTTTATTCTATCCCAGCCCTTGACAATTACTGTTTTTTAATTAACAGTAGAATCGTTTACTCATGCACAAGCAAGTAAAATAGATTATACTTATGTCTAGGATTGGCAAAATGATCATTGAAGTGCCTAACGGAGTAACTGTTGATTTCGACGAAAAGACTAAATTTATGAAAGTAAAAGGTCCTTTGGGTCAGATGGAAAGGCAGTTTAATTCTTACGTTACATTCAATATCGAAAATAACATTATCACAACGCAAGTTGAAGATGAAACTCACAGAGAGCAAAAAGCTATGTGGGGCACTAGTCGTTCACTCTTATCAAATATGATAGAGGGCGTATCAAAAGGATATACTAACCAAATTATTCTTAGCGGAGTAGGTTTCAAAATGGCCTTATCTGGTCAGAAGCTTACACTACATATTGGTTTTTCACACCCTGTAGAGGTTGTTGTTCCAGATATTATAAAGTTGGAATTAAAGAAAAACACTTTAGATGGAACTTCAATTGACAACCAAGCTTTAAACTCATTTTTTACAAAAGTTCATAACATGAAAAAATGTGATGTTTATAAACACAAAGGATTCAAATTTCCTGGTCGTTACTATCCAAAGAAAGTTGGTAAAAAAGCTGCTTCAGCATAAACTAAAATAATATGGCTACTAGAGAAATTAGAAAACAAAGAAGTAAGAAGAAAATTAATTACGATATACCAGTTTTGGTTGTTTTTCGTTCTACTAAGAATATTCTTGCACAAGTTCTTGAACCAAAGACCAAAAAGACTTTATTTACAGTTAGTTCATATAATATGAAGAAAGGTACAAAGTCTGAAAAAGCTGAGTTGGTTGGTGAGCAGATTGCAAAAAAGGCAAAAACCAAAAAAATTGAACGAATGGTTGTAGACCGTAACGGTTTTACATATCATGGTCGTATCAAAGCGCTTGTAGATTCAGTTCGTAAAAACGGAATTACTATATAATATATTACTATGTCAGATGAAAAAAAGAAAGTAGAAGAAACAAAATCTCAAACTCCTACTGAAGAAAAAGGAAAAGCTACTGTTGCTAAAACTGAGGTGAAAACCAAGGAACCTAAAACAGATGAGAAAAAAGTTGAATCAAAACCAACTACTGATAAAAAACCTGTAGAGTCTACAGACAAGAAAGATTCTGACAGAAAGCCTTTTGTAAAAAGAACTTTTTCTAGAGACAGAGATAGCTCATCAAGAGATCGCAGTCGTGGAGGAAAAACTTTTGGTCGTGATAAAAAAGGAGGTAAAGATGGTAAAAAAAGATTTAATAAGAGAGGTCGCAAAGACAGAGAAGAGTCAAGATATGACAATCAAGTTATCAAAATCCGTCGTGTAACAAAAGTTACAAAAGGTGGTAAAAATATGCGTTTTTCTGCATTAGTTGTAGTTGGTGATAGAAAAGGTCGTGTAGGATATGCTATTAGAAAAGGTACTGATTTTCAAAATGCTGTGCAAAAAGCTCAAAAAATTGCAGAGAAGAAGATGATCAAAATCAGGCTTACAGAAGATAGTTCATTCCCATTTGAGTCAATGACAAAGTACAAAGCTGCTAGAGTTTTTCTAAAACCTGCAAAAGAAGGTACTGGTCTTATTGCTGGTGGATATGTTCGTCCTGTATTAGAGCTTGTAGGTATTAAGAATGCTTACTCTAAGATTATCGGTGGAACAAACAAGATTAGTGGAGTTCAAGCGATGTTCAAAGCTTTGGAGGCTTACTCATTAGCTGATTCGCATAACAAGAAAAACAAAGTATCTGATGATAATTCCAAAAATAATAATAAATAATTGTCTATATGTCTAATATCAAAGTTATCAAAAGCATTCGTGCAAAAACAGGTTTATCTTTTAAGGATATCAAAAAAGCTGTTGAGAAATTAAACACATCAGACGAGGACAAAATTATCAAACATCTTAGAGAGCAAGGTTCTTTAAAAATGGAAAAAAGACAAGATCGTCAGACATCAGAAGGTTTTATCTTTACTTATGTTCACGAAGGTAGAGTAGGGGTTATGTTGGAGATTCGTTCAGAAACAGATTTTGTTTCTCGTGGAGAAGCTTTCCAACAACTTGGTAAAGATGTAGCGCTGCACATAGCTGCTATGCAACCAAAATTCATCAAAGCCGAAGAAATGGATGCAGAATTTGTAAAAAAAGAAATGGAGATTGCAAAGGTTTTGCTAGAAAAAGAAGGTAAACCAGCAGAAATAATCGATAAAATACTTACTGGTAAAGAACGAAAACTAGCTGAGGAGGTTTGTCTTCTAGAGCAGTCTTTTTTGAAGGATACAAAAATTACAGTAGAGCAATATTTGATGCAAGTATCTCAAACTGCCGGTGAAAAACTAGAGATAACAAGATTCACCACATACACACTATAATTATATGACTACTTTTAAAGTTGAAACACGAACAGAAACAGGCAATAAAGCACGAAAATTGCGAAGAGATAATATCTTGCCAGGGGTTATGTATTCCAAAGATTTTGGGAACTATAACATCCAAATGAAGCACAATGAATTCATCAAAATGTTTAGAAAGCTAGATGACAAGAGGGCGTTAACTTTGGATCTTGATGGAGAATCTTTCGAATGTATTTTGAAAGACATAGATGTTGATCCAATCCGTGATATTCCTCGTCATGTAGATTTTTTCATACAAACATTTGACAAAAAGTCAAAAATAGCAAATAAAGCTAAATTAAAATAAACAAACTATTATGTTCCATATTTCTGATAATGTAAGAACCGTATTTACAAAACGAACACGACTTGGTCGCGGTCCCGGTTCTGGTACAGGTAAAAACTCTGGTAAAGGACACAAAGGGCAGGTTAAGCGTTCAGGAAAACCAGCTGTTACCTTTGAAGGTGGTAAAAAATCTTTAGTTCGTCGCTCTCCAAAATTGCCTGGTTTCAAAGCTCGTCCTAGAAAAGATCTTGCTATTTTAACACTCAGTGCTATAGATAGAGAGTATTCTGAAGGTCAAGAAGTTACACTAGTAACACTTCTAGAAAAGAAGCTCATTAATGATAAAGTGAAGAAGGTTAGAATCATCAAAACTGGTGAACTTTCCAAGAAAGTAACTTTTGCAGATGAAGAATCAATCCATTTGACAAAAGGTGTAAAAGAGGCTATAGGAATATAGTATGTTGTTTCGGCATTTGCCGACCATGGGTGTGTAGCTCAGTTGGTTAGAGCACTTCACTGATAATGAAGAGGTCAGAGGTTCAAATCCTCTCACACCCACCATTTAATAAGTTAGAATTAAAATTTTTTAGTAAAAAGTTTAGTATGATCTCCAATTATAATATAAAATACCCGTCAATCAAAGCAAAAGTAGAGTCTGTTTCAGATACTCAGTACAAGTTGATTGTTTCTCCATTGTTACCAGGTTTTGGTCACACACTAGGAAACTCTTTACGAAGAGCAATGTTATCATCTATACCAGGTTTTGCCGTAACAAAAGTTCGTATAAACGATCTTACACACGAATACCAGGCAGTTGCAGGTACAAAAGAAGATGCTTTGGAAATTTTATTAAACTTAAAAGAGATAAAAGCTGTTATCAAGAGCGATGAAAAATCAGCTACACTGACTTTAAAGCACAAAAAAGAAGGTGTTGTTACAGCTGCAGATTTTGATAAGAACTCTTCTGTAGAGATTATAAACACAGATTTACACATTTGTAGTTTATCAAAAGGTGAGTCTATAGAGATAGAGATAGAGGTAACTCGTGGAATTGGATATTTATCTTTGGAAAACAGAGATATGAGAGGTACTAAAGATCCAAAAAGTATTTTAATCGATGCTGTATTTTCACCAGTTAATAATGTAATGTTTGTAGTAGATCAGACTCGTGTTGGTGATAAGACTGATTATGATAAGATTGTACTAGATTATACTACCAACGGAACAGTTACAGGAGAAGAAGCTGCAGAGTATGTTCTTAAACTTTTAAGCGACATGAATGCAAATATGCTATCAGCTTTTCAGTCTGGAGAGGCCTTTGATGATGTTGTAAAAGTGCAAAAGAAAGAGAAGAAGAACGAAGAAGATGGCGAGAAGATTGATTTGCCGTCTCGTATAATTAAGATCTTGGACAAGAACGGTATAAAAACAATTGACCAGTTAAAAGAACGAGCTGACGAAGTAAAAGATTTTGCTGGAGTAGGGGCAAAAGCTGTGGAAAAAGTTGAAGAATATATAAAAGGTTTAAAATAGTAAAATATGCTAGAACTTAATTGGAGTGAGGTTTGGACGGCAGGGTATTGGTTCCGTGGTATGAACGGAGAAAGTGCTGATGTTCTATTGCAATCGTCTAGTTGGTTTTGGTTTTATTTGATTTTATTTTCAGCCACTACAATTGTTGGTATTTTATTAACATTGTTAAAATCTTTTATAAATACCGAGCATCCGTTTGAAAAAAAGTTATCTCTTTGGAGTGCTAATTTTGTTACACTTGGTGTTATAGGCCTATCATGGTTTTTCTGTAGAGAGTTAAGCTTGCAGTTTTTAGGTGCTAGGATTTGGCTTGCAGTAGGTTTGCTTTATATCTTGATAGTGTTAGGCTTCTTGGCTAGGTATTTTATAATGTTTTATCCAATGGAGATACAATATTATCGTAACTATGCCAATTCAATAATGAAGAAATAGTTTTTCAAGATATTTGCAAATAGATAAGAGTCGCATGGCTCTTTTTTTAACGATTGCTTTGTTCAAGTAATGGATTATACATCATAATTGCGTTGTTTTTTGTGATGAATTCATCATCTAGTCCATGACCTGTTTTTGTGTCAAACGCTTCACGATGTATTTCATTATTCCTGGTGTATCCACCCCACCATTCATTTCTTATTATGTGATTTTTTTCAATAATTTTGTACTTTACATTAGTTTTTTTATTAGATAAAAGCCTTCCGATTAGGTGGGTTTTGGAAACTTCAAAGACAAGTTGGAATTTTTGTTTGGTATTATTTTTAATTTGCAAATCGATATTTGGGTATCCACATGTCGCCCCGCTTCCAAATGGTTGCTTGCGTTTTATATCGGGAAAAACATCGTACCCGTGTCTCCACCTTTCTATGACAGTTAATGGGGAATGAAGTGTAATCCAGAAAATCAGATTTGACAACTGACACAGTCCGCCTCCTGTGCCGCTTACAACTTTTCCATCTTGCAAAACCATTCCGTCGACATATCCCTTCTTTTTTGTTGTGTTGCCAATCTGCCTCCAATATGAAAACACTTCCCCAGGGTTTATTATTATTCTATTTATTTTTTTTATTGCAATTTTTAGATTTTTAACTTTATTATGTTGTATCCACATATCGATATCTTTTAACTCCCTCAGTAACATTGTCTTGTGTGTGAATATTTCATTGGGCATCTGGTTTTCATGAAGCTTCTCTGCAAAGACAGTTTTAGAAAAATACCAGTAAAAATATCTTTTTATAGTATAGTACACCTTACCGACAAGTAGTCTCAGCTTTGATCTCTTTATTGGTTTTTTCATATTTTTCTCTTATTCTAATTTTGTAGTTGTTTTTTGAACTTCTTTTCTACTCAAGCACAATCTTTGCTTATAAAATCAGTTTTGACAAGGTCTGATATACTAACTCTTGACAAAAACACAAAAATCGTCATTATTGTATATAAGTTATTTTAATTTATACAATTAACTGCAGGATCTCTTAACAGAACCTGTTAAACCCCATATTATTTATTTATGTCTAGAGAAGTTCCAATTCACAAAACTCGTAATTTCGGTATAATCGCTCATATCGATGCAGGAAAAACAACAACATCAGAGCGTATTTTGCTATATACTGGTCGTACTCATAAGATTGGTGAGGTTCATGATGGGGCCGCTACAATGGATTGGATGGAGCAGGAACAAGAGCGTGGTATTACTATCACTTCTGCTGCTACTACAACATTTTGGGATGCTCCAGAATGGGTTTACGATGGTGATAAGAACACAAGAACACGATTCAATATTATTGACACCCCTGGGCATGTAGATTTTACCGTTGAGGTAGAACGTGCTTTACGTGTTTTGGATGGCGCTGTAACAGTATTTGATGGTGTTGCAGGTGTAGAATCTCAGTCTGAAACTGTTTGGAGACAAGCAGAAAAATACAACGTTCCAAGAATTTGTTTTATCAACAAGTTGGATAGAACTGGCGCTGATTTTTTCTTTGATATCAAGACAATCAAAGATCGTCTAACAGATAATGGCCTTCCAATTCAACTTCCTATTGGTAAAGAAGGCGGGTTAAAAGGGATGGTTGACTTGTTAGAGCAAAAAGCGATAGTTTATTATGATGAAATGGGGCAAGATGTTCGCACAGAAGAGGTTCCAGAAGATATGAAGGAAATAGTAGCTGAATACCGTGGAAAAATGATAGAAAAGATTGCAGAGATTGATGATGGTATAATGGAAAAATGGATGGATGGAAAAGAAATTTCAGTTATTGAATTAAAGAAGGCTATTAGAAAAGGGACTATTGCTAATAAACTGAATCCAATTATGTGTGGAACAGCCTTAAAGAATAAAGGTGTGCAACCGTTGCTGGATGCTATTACAGAGTATCTGCCATCTCCGTTGGATATTGATGCTCCACAAGCACTTGATGTAGATGATGAAACCAAAAAGATAGATATAACAGTTAGTGATGAGGCTGATTTTTCTGCACTAGCTTTCAAGCTTGCTTCTGATCAATTTGGGACTCTTACTTTTTTCCGTGTTTACAGTGGGGTAGTTAAGAAAGGTGATATGTTGTACAATCCTCGTACTCGTAAAACAGAGCGTGCTGGTCGTATTGTTTTGATGCATTCAAACACTCGTGAAGATGTACAAGAGGTTTATGCTGGAGAAATTGCTGCATTTGTAGGTCTAAAAGATGTTCGTACTGGTGATACATTATGTACAAAACAAAGGCCTTTGCTATTAGAGTCTATCACATTCCCAGCTCCTGTAATTAGTCTAGCTATAGAACCAAAAACAAAACCAGACCAGGAAAAGTTAGGTGTGGCTCTTGGTAAGCTTTTGGCAGAGGATCCATCTTTGAGAATAGAAACAAATGATGAGACTGGTCAGACAATACTTAGTGGAATGGGAGAGCTTCATCTTGATATTATTGTAGATCGTTTGAAAAGAGAGTATGATGTAGAGACAAATGTTGGAGCTCCACAAGTTGCATACAAAGAAGCTATCAGAAAAGAAGTGGAAATTGAAGGTAAATATGTTAAGCAGTCAGGTGGTCGTGGTCAGTATGGTCATTGTCATTTACGTATCAGGCCAAACGAAGCTGGTAAAGGTTTTGAGTTTATCAACAAGATTGTAGGTGGTACAATTCCAAAAGAATTTATCTCACCAATACAAAAAGGTTGTGAGGAAGTCTGCCAGAACGGTGCTTTAGCAGGATATCCATTGTTGGATGCTGTTGTGGAAGTTTTTGATGGTTCATACCATGATGTAGACTCTAGTGAAGTAGCTTTCAAACTTGCTGGTGCAATGGCAATGAAAGAAGGTATTCTAAAAGCTGATCCTGTTTTGTTAGAGCCCATGATGAAACTAGAAGTAACTGTTCCAGAAGAATACATGGGAGATGTTATTGGAGATCTTAATAGTCGTCGTGGTCAAGTACTAGGTTCCGAAACCAGAGGAAAAGGTCTTGTTATAACAGCTCAAGTTCCTTTGGAGAAACTGTTTGGATATATTTCTGATCTTCGTGGAAATACAAAAGGGCAGGGTACTGCATCTATGGAATTTGATCACTATTCAGAGGTTCCTCGTAATGTACAAGAAAAAATTGTAGAAGAACGTAAAGGTTAGTATTCTTTAATATGCTATAATATAGAGTGAGGTTTCAATGCCTCACTTTTTTTTGATATCCACAGTCTTGTTTTGTTATCCCACACCTCTTTTTGTCATGCCTGTGAAGGTAGGTATCCAGGTCTTGTAAAACTAGTTTTGACAGCAAAATAAATTTGGTAAATAAAACCAATAGTAAAACAGACTCGCTCTTATAGTCCTTTCCAAAGTTCGCTCAAAATCTATAATACTTTAGACTTGACAAAAACAACTGTCTAATATAAATTTATAAAGAATCAGAAACAGTTACAAAAACTTTCATTTAATCCAAAACAATTATTATGCCAACTAATCAACTTCCAACAAAAGGTACCAAAAACTGGGGAACTATACTAAACTCTTGGTTAGGTCAACTTGGTCCAGCAAGTCTAGGAGGTATATATAATGGAGATACAGCCGGTCGTCCAGCGGGTTTAACTGCAGACGATGAAGGTAGGGTTTATGTTGATACAGAGTCTCAAGAATTGTTAAATTGGGATGGATCTGCCTGGCAAGTACTTTTAACTGGTAATATAGAACAAAAATTCAACATAACGTCAAAAACAACAGATTATACTATTACACCTACAGAAGCAGAAACTGGTCTGAATGGATTTAGTAACGATGGAGCAACTGGTGCAAACAATGGAATTGATAATATAATTAAACTTACACTACCAGATGCAGTCACAGGAAGTAAAATAACAGTAATTGGCTCTGAAGTGGAGCAAGTTGTAGAAATTAATCCACAAGCAACAGATACGATAATTACAACAGATGTACCAGATGGTAAAAACTGGGCAAGGGTGTTTATGGCAGACACTCTAGAATTTTATGCTATTAGTGATACAGAGTGGGTAGCGAATGAAAAATTGTCTGCCACTGGTTACTTTGGTGGAGGCAATGATGGGTCAAGTTTGGATACAATCGATGGGCTTGTATTTGTATCAGAGACAGCAATAAACCCATCAGTAACTATTTCAGTTGCTAGGTATAAATTTTCAGGTGCAAACTCATCTACAAGAGGCTATTTTGTAGGAGGTTGGGATGGTTCTAGTCGTCTAGATATCATAGATGGTATCAAATTTAGTGATGAAACTGCAATTAACCCATCTACAACCCTATCTGTTGCAAGGCAGTCGACTGCAAGTGTGAATTCAGTTGCAAATGGTTATTTTACTGGAGGGCATGATGGTTCTAGTCGTCTAGATATCATAGATGGTATCAAATTTAGTGATGAAACTGCAATTAACCCATCTACAACCCTTTCAACTGTCAGAGATTCACTGGCTGGTGTAAGTTCTACTGTAAATGGATATCTAGGTGGAGGGAGTAACTCTGGTTCTACTTATGAGAATATTATCGATGGTCTAGTATTTTCAACAGAAACTGTAACTAGTTCATCTGCGACTCTTTCGATTGGAAGGTCCTATTTAACAGGTGTAAACTCTACGACAAATGGATATTTTGCAGGTGGGTTAGACGGTTCATATCAAGACACAATAGATGGCATAATATTTGCCTCAGAAGCGGCGATTAATTCGTCAGCAACTCTTTTAGTTGCTAGAGGTTATTTAACAGGTGTAAGCTCTGCTATAAATGGTTATTTTGGTGGAGGAATAGACCTTTCATCATACAAAGATATGATAGATGGTGTAGTATTTGCAACAGAAACAGCAATAAACTCGTCTGCGACACTATCTACTGTAAAGGATTATGCAGTTGGCTGTCAGTCAGGTGGGATATTGTAGAAACGAAGTAGTGTCATTTTTTATCTAACAAATGAGCGGTATGGGTAATTGACAAAATCAAAATAATTCATTATGAGTTATCTATGATTCATTCGCCAGAACAACATGGTCACAATATAAAGAGAAGAAGTGCAATGCTAGCTATAGTGGCTCTTGGTGCTTTGTTGGTATATGCTCTTAGGGATTTTCAAGGTGGGATTTTAGGAGCCCTTATTATTTATACTTTGTTTTTACCATTGCACAAAAGATTTGTAAACAAACTAAGGATAAGGAGGTCATTATCTGCAGCTTTTATAATGCTTGTATCTTCAATTGTGATACTCATTCCTATAGTTGCCACTGTCTTGGTTGTTAGCAATAGCGTTATTAACTATGTAGACAGAATAGAGCAAAAAGGTGGTATATCTGAAAGTATGCCAAATCTTGCATCTGCTTTTATAGACACTGATCGTGAGCTGTTCAATGGCGTTAAGGTTGGGGATATAACTTCTCAGATTGAGCTTGGACCAATCGCCGAGAACATTGCGCAGAGTGCTCAAACTTTTGCAGTGTCTGCCGCTAGCGGTATATCCAATCTTGGTTTGCAGATTTTGGTAATGTTCTTTATCTTATTTTACTTGCTCAAAGATACAGATAAGCTGACAAAAGTATTTTACAATTATAGTCCGTTTAATAATAAAAATTCAAAGAGACTTTTAACAGAGTTTAGAAATACGACTTATGCGGGAGTTGTTGGCACAGGTCTTAATGCAGTTGCTCAAGGGTTTGTGCTGTCTATTGGTTTTTGGATTTTTGGTTTTCCGGAGCCTGTGTTTTGGGGTTTTATAGGAGGTATCTTATCGTTTGTTCCAGTGGTTGGGCCGGCTCTTGTATGGGCACCTGCTGGGGTAATTGCGTTATTGCAAAATGATTATTTACCAGGTGTTGGTATATTGTTGTGGGGAGGTTTGCTAGTTTCTCTTATTGATAATGCTCTTCGCTTGGTTGTAAATAGTAAAATGGGGCATATTCATCCACTTGTTTCTTTGCTTGGTATTTTTATTGGTTTGCCACTCTTTGGTATACTAGGGCTTGTAATTGGGCCTGTGTTATTATCATTCTTTATACTTGCAGTGAAGATGTATCGTGATGAGTTTCTTACAGATAAGAAGAGTTTTAAAGATGGTGTTTAATTACAGTAAAAACTCACTTGCATAGATCAAATATATACAGTATACTAAGTATGTATAACTTAGCGTACTATGCGCATTATCAAAAACAAAAAAATAGGTAGTCAGATTTCAACAGTCATTTCAGCAATATTCGTATTGGTTGTAGCGCTCTCTTTTAGTGGGTCAAAAACTGCTGGAGGAGATGCTGGCGTTGTACTTGGACAGTCTACAAATGTACATGCGTTTATACCATCTCTTATCAAATTCAAAGTCTATCCAGAGAAGCGTATTCCAGCGGTCGGCAACTGGGATACATTTGCGGATATCAAACTGCGTGATTGCTCCACTGGTGCTGTCAAATATAGCTTTGTAGATGTTCCCACTGATGCTGATGGTATTGGTACAATTGACAGTTTGGATACTCCAATAGCATCTGGAAACTATAGGATTGAAATTATTGGGTATTCACATTTGAATAAAAACTTTCCATGTAGATTAGTTAGTTCCAGTGAGGAGTATGTTGATTTGACTCAGGATAGTGCCGTACTGTTAGCAGGTGAAGTTAGCAATGTTTATGATAATTATATAAATTCTCTTGACATTTCTGTGTTAGTAAATCAATTATATAATGCAGATTATTTAACAGATCTCAATCAGGACTCCAAGGTTAATTCGTTAGATATATCAATCCAAATTTATAATCTTTTCAAGTTTGGTGATGTTTAAACAAAGTAGTTATATTATATGATTTCAACAATTCGTAAAATTTCGACAGTTTTTAGTATTCTTGTATTAACACTGGCAAGTGTTTCTGTTCAAGCTGCTACTTTTAGCATAAGTCCCACTAGCAAAGAGTTTGTAGAGGGGTGTCACTCTAGTGTAGATATAATGATAGATACAAATGGAGTTGACTCTAACGCTGCAGATATTGAAATTAGTTACAATCCCGCGCAGATTACGATAGTGGATGGAGATGCAAATATTGCTGGCAAGCAGATCAAAAAAGGTACGGCGTACGAAACATATCTTGGCAATCAAGTCGACGAATCTACTGGAATAATCAGACTAGCAGCAATGTCCATAATGAATCCTTTTAACGGTAATGCAAAATTTGCAACTATTCAGTTTAAAAGTAAAGTTGATATAAAAACAACTGATATTAGTATAAGATTTACAGGGGTTGGTGATACTCTAGATAGTAACATTGCAGAGTTTACAACTAGTGATGATATTTTAACAGGCGTGACAAATGGATCTTTTACATTTCGCACAGGACCTTGTTTTCCAGATAGTCAAAAACCATCAATTCAATTTCTAAATCCTAGTAGCTCATCAGATACAATGGAGGAGATAAACACCGCTGGTGGTAAGTTCATAGTTAGGGTCTTAGATTCTGGAGATGGTGTAGATCTTGACACTGTTGTGATAACTATCAATGGGGTTAAGTATTATCCTACAGACTCCGATGTTGAAGTTTCTGGTGACAAGGGGTCTTATACATTCAAAATAACTTTACGGGATGGACTGCCGAATGACAAGCCTTCAGAAATAACAGTAGAGGTGTCAGATTTTACTGGCAACAAGGCGAAGAGAAAGCTAGTCTTTAATACTCCTGAAATAGTATGCCCAGAGTTGGAAGAATGCACCTGTGGAGACGAAGAGGTTAAAACAATGGTGCAGGTAATAAACAGTTCTCCGGTTACAGAAAATATAATGAAGTCAGATATCATGCAAAAATTTATGAAGGTAACTGGCAGTGCAGCGTTCCCTTTGATGTGGCTAATCTTTTTGATAATAGGATTCATTCTTGGTTGGCTTGGTAAGTCATATTATAGAAGAATTAAAGATTCTGCAGACAGAAAAGATAGAGATGGAAATAATTTTAAAAAAAATAAAAAAGTTAATATTAAATAATTAGTATTTTAACCAAAATTGAAGAGCAGGGTTTTTGCCCTGTTTTTTACATGATTTTATATGGATTTTGTTTTTTAGATTTCCCAGTTTTTATCAAATAGATTTATATTTTTATTTATAGCTTCTCTGTTTCCAACTGTGCAGATATTGTTGTTATCAATTACTTTTCTAATAGCAGTAGAGTGAGACTTTAGTTCGTCTGTGGTTGTGCTCAAAATTTCTTTTCGTCTTTTTGCTAACATGTCTAAGGTCAGCCCAATCTCCTCTTCAGCCATCCTGCCAAGCACTCTTGATCTGTCATTCATATTCTTATTTAATTCAGTAGACGATATTGCTCCAATTATTAATTTGTCTAATTCTTTTTTAGTTAATTCCATTTTTTCAATTTCATCTGCAATGCCTTGAAAGGTCTTTATAGTGTTTTCAATATGAGGGTCTCTATATGAGAATAGTCTAATTTCTCCAAAAATATTCATTTTAATTTGCCCTCCATACGCACCTCCAAGGACTCTTATATTTTCCCATAAATATCCAAAATTGAGGTTTTGAGTTAGTACTGTCATGCTACCATGGTATTTATCCAGTTTTCCGGTGATTGCGGTAGAATTGATTCTGGAATTTGTAATTACTGATTCTCTATTTTGTGCTAATGATATGTTTTTATTAGCTGGTTTTACTTCTATTTTATCAAGCCCCTCTATGATAGATTCTAGTTCAGATTTTGTTTTATTTTCATATTTAGAGTTGGATGCTACAATATATTTTACACCATTTTTGTTAAATAATTTATTATAGCAGTTTTTTAATTTTGCTTTTGATTTATCCCAGTTTTTATCCCAGTTTTGGATCAAGTTTTTTAGAAAGTAATATATATCTAAGCCATTAGTGTGTCTCCAATACTTATCTTCTATTGATATGTTTGACATCGATAGGTTTGCAGAATATGTATGAGAGTTTTGGATTGAATCTTCTAATCTACTTTTCCAGCTTTCCAGTAGTTCTTTTATTCTATCCTTATCATCAAATATCGTTTCAGATATTATTTCGGTAGTTAGTGAAGCTGCTTTAGCAGAATTAATAGGTAAACAAGAAAGGCTAACCGTAACACCCTCTATCATTTCATTTGTTACAAAAT